>DCAJ01000001.1:3006-3565 GCA_002311455.1 Anaerolineales bacterium UBA1136
AAGCAGTATCACAAATAGGCCGCTCGATATCATTACACTGGGCTCATTTGTGCTAGAACGCATAATCAAATTATCAGCTTGGCCTCAGGCTGGTGGTCAGGATGGTATTGAAATACATTCTATTACTGACACGTTTGGAGGATGCGCCACGAGCGTAGCCTGCTTTGCCGCCCGCTTTGGGCTCCGGACATCCCTAATAAGCAAAATTGGTGATGATGAACACTGCACCAAGGCTTTACAGCAACTACAGTTGTCTGGGGTAGACACCAAACACGTATCTCACTACAAAGATGAGCGCGGTAGTCTTATCCGCATACTTACAGACCCAAGTGGTGAATGGGAAGCCTTAAGTATGGTCAATTCAAAACTTAAATTACAGGCCAGAGACCTACCAACAACTAGTTACTTCGGGACTGCTAAGATATTACATATAGACGGATACTCCTTTCTAAGCCTACTAGGAAGTGAGGACATAGTACTAGAGGCAGTAGAGCGAGCAACCGATGCAGGTTGCGTTATATCTGTCGATGCTTGTATACCCGCAGCAAGATATGCAACC
>DCAJ01000001.1:3678-7375 GCA_002311455.1 Anaerolineales bacterium UBA1136
CTCACTCGTAGGTACCGGCAATATAGATGACATAATCCATTCGTACCGCAACATGGGATTAGATTTAGGAATCATAAAAAATGGCGTGCATGGCTCTCATGTATCTACTCAAAAAGCCAGTATGCATGTCCCAGCGTATCAAGTAGACATGGTAGACTCCGTTGCTGCTGGTGATGCGTATGTTGCAGGAATGCTGGCGTCACTATGTAAAGGTTTGCCAATCATCGATGCCGCTAATCATGCAAGTGCATCAGGCGCCTTGGCTTGCCAGGGTTCGGGTTCGCTAAGCCACCACTTTACACTTCAAGACATAGACAAACTGATATCACGAGGTCCAACAAGTTATCCTAGCTAATTGATTTTCACACAACAAGTTATCCTAGCTAATTGATTTTCACATTTCTACCCTACCACCGTTATGATGTGATATATTCATAGCCAACACATAGATATTCAGTTCCGTTAAGGAATACCATTACCAATATGAGCAAAATGCCTGAATATATACATGATCGCATGGGCGGCCAATTAGACAAAGGCCAGGTAGCAGATTACGTAATAGTCCCAGGCAGCCAAAACCGCATTGCAATGATTGTATCTCATTGGGAAGAAAACCGTATGCTGGCACACCACTACGAATTCCTCGTACACTCGGGAACCCTGGATGGACAACCAATCACAACATGCTCCACTGGAATAGGTGGGCGTTCCACTTCCATAGCAATAGATGAGATGGCGTCACTTGGAGCCAAAACATTTATTCGTATCGGCGTTACTGGTGGTATACAGCCAGATATGGCTGTAGGAGACCTAGTTATTGCATCTGGAGCAGTTAGAATGGATAAGACAAGCGAACACTACGTGTTTCTAGAATATCCCGCGGTAGCTGATATAGAAGTCACATGGGCACTAATAGCAGCCGCTGAAACTCAAGGATGCAATTACCATGTAGGTATCGGAGCGACTGCGTCTTCGTTTTATGCAGGCCAAGGAATAACCTGCTTCGATGGATACCGAAATTCAAAAATGAATAGTATTGCTTCTGATATCCAAACTGCAAATGTATGCGACTGGGATAGTGAAACTGCTACTATATTTACCCTCTGCAGTCTTTACGGGCTCCGGGCCGGTCGCATAAATGTCATCGTTGATGACCCCGATACAGGCCTCTACAATCCAATAGGTGAAGAAAAAGCAGTTAAAGTAGTGACAGAGGCCGTAAGATTACTAATGAAATGGGACAAAATAAACCTAGAAACAAACCAAGATGTTATGCTACCTGAATATCCAAGACCAATCCATGATGATAACAACGAATCTGGAGGTGACAAATAGTCATGGCCAGAGATTATGTACATAGAAACTTTGGTGGTCAATGTCAACCTGGAGATATTGCGCCATATGTAATAGTCACAGGTAGCAAGAATAGAGTACGCGAACTAGCATCTAGATGGGATCAATATCGCGAAGTTGCTGACCATTATGAATACCTAGTATGCACAGGCACAATATCTGGTGACCCAATTTCAGCTTGCTCTACTGGCATTGGTGGAATGTCAGTATCGATCGCCATTGAGGAACTAGCACATCTTGGTGCTACCACGCTGCTCAGGATCGGTGTAACCAGTCCTCTAGAAGATGAATTCGATTATGGGGACTTAATACTAGCCAAAGGTGCAGTACGTTGGGACGGAACCAGTCATGATTATGTAATGCCCGAATATCCAGCAATCGCACATTTTGAAGTTCTAATGGCCTCAATGGTTGCTGCCAAAGCACTCAACTACCCATACAAAACAGGCATAATAGCCGACATGGCGTCCCTTGGACCCACAACTTATGATGGTTACAGATCGTATCTAGCCAAAAACACTGAAAAAATGCAAAGAACACTTCATGAAGCAGGGGTACTTAACGGCACGGGCGAAGCAGCGACTATGTTTGTGCAAGCCTCAATATACGGACTCCGGTCAGGAGTAATTAACGTAAACCTTCTTGACTCCAAGAACAAATCCTGGAATCCTAAAGCAGATGACCGCGTCGTCATCTGCGGCCTAGAAACTATTTCTGTACTGCAACACTGGGACAAGTCAAAATCGATTTCAGGTGCCAAATACGTATTACCATAAACCACCACAACTTCCACTACAGTCTCATCAGAAATCGCACCTTCAACTAACCACGAATCTATTCAATATCGATTGTTATTTCGTCATTCATTATTTCTACGGGGTGTGATGGAATGCCTCTTATAGCAGGAAACGACAGCACGCTCCCGTCACGCAAGTCAAATCTAGCTCCGTGTCGCGGACATTCTATAGTATACCCATCACATTCGCCCTCTGCCACAGGACCGTCGTCATGGGAGCAAATATCAGCAATACAATAATATTCGCCGCCAACATTAAACAACGCAAGCCGCTTTTCGCCCACGGTAAACATCTTTCGCTCTCCCTCAGCCAACTCATCGCTCTTAGCAATTATAATTCGCATATACTATCAACCTATTCCTCAAATTAATATCTAACAACAAACATCGCGTCTTCTAATCCTCAATCCACTCCTGCACACCATAAGCTCCTACCTTCAATACCTTCAAGCTTAACATGGCACACTTTAATCGCACTGGCCCAAGCTCAATACCAAGCATCTCTAGAATGTCATCTCTAGAATACTCTTTAATCTCATCAAGCGTTTTACCTTGAATGTCTTCCATTAACATTGACGCAGATGCTTGAGAAATCGCACAGCCTTGACCAGAAAAAGCGCATTCGATCACTCGATCATCGTCATCGACGCGCAAATCTATGCGAATCGTGTCTCCACACAATGGATTGTCGTCCTGATACGAAATATCAGCAGGGTCAAGCTCACCTCTATATCTAGGATTCTTGTAATGATCTAATATAACTTCACGATACATATCTTCCATAATGTTATCTCGCCTACGCAAATAATGCTTTTACCTTATACAAACCTTCAATGAGCCTATCTACATCATCGTATGTATTATACAAATAGAAGGATGCTCTTGCTGTGGCTACTAAATTATAACGTTCATGAAGTGGCATAGCGCAGTGGTGTCCTGCACGAACTGCAATACCATCAACGTCCAAAACTTGCGATATATCATGCGGGTGTACACCGTCCAGCGTAAACGCTGTAACGCCCCCTCGTTGTTCAGCCTCCGGTCCATATACCGTAATTCCAGGAACTTCCTGCAGCCTGTCCATTGCGTACGACACTATATCCTGCTCATGGTGCCATATATTTTCCATACCTATCCTATTGAGATAGGCAACTGCTGCCCCCATGCCAATGGCTTCTCCTATAGCTGGTGTACCTGCCTCAAACTTGTATGGCAATTCATTCGTATCAAAGGTACGCAAGTAAACTCTTTTTATCATGTCACCACCACCAAGAAATGGTGGCATAGCATCTAATAATTCGTATTTTCCCCACAACACTCCCACGCCAGTAGGCCCGCACATTTTATGCGCAGAAAACGCAAAAAAGTCTATATCCATATCCTGTACATCTACTGGCATATGAGGAGCGGACTGCGCTCCATCAACAAGTATCAGAGCACCATGGTCATGTGCTTTGGCTGCCATACTCTTTATCGGATTAAGGGTCCCAAGCACATTTGACATATGAGTAATGCACACAACTTTAGGATTTCTATCCAGAAGCTCAT
>DCAJ01000001.1:7407-8327 GCA_002311455.1 Anaerolineales bacterium UBA1136
ATACTTCCAAATCAAGGAGACCATTGTCTGTCACCGGGATAATGTCTATCTGCAAACTTATTCTTGACGCCAACATCTGCCAAGGTACCAGATTGGAATGATGTTCCATTTCAGTTAATACGATGCGGTCACCTTCACGTAAATTTTCTCTACCCCAAGTATTAGCGACCAGGTTTATTGCCTCTGTTGTATTTCTAGCGTATATAACCTCATTCACGCTAGCAGCATTAATAAATTCAGATATATTAATGCGAGCACCTTCGTAAGCAGCAGTAGCCTCTTCGGCCAGAGTATGTATGCCTCTATGTACATTTGCGTTGTAATTACTATAGTAATGAGATAAGCTATTTATCACTTCTAGAGGTTTCTGCGAGGTTGCAGTAGTGTCTAGATATACTAACGGTACACCCTCTCTCACATAGCGCTTAAGAGCAGGAAAATCCTCTCTAATACTATTAGCGTCTAATCCTTTTGTCATTAGCAGCACTTAGCCCTTTTATCACGTATAGCCTCTAGTTCATCACGCATTATTGATCAATCGACTATTTGTTAGGCCATCTTATCGGACACTGACTGTTTTAGTCTTCTACGTACACCTTCGAACGGGATCCTTTCCATTATGGGGTCAAAAAATCCATCTACCAGCACCTTGCGTGCTTCTTTATAGTGTATGCCGCGCGACATGAGATAATATAGATGTTCTTCTTCTAGCCTACTAATCGTCGCAGCATGTGTACAGCGTACATCATCTGCCTGTATCTCTAACCCAGGTATTGAATCTGCGCGAGCTCCCTTGGCCAAAAGCAAGTTTCTATTCGCCTGGAACCCATCTGTTTTCTGCGCGCCAGGCGCCACATTGATCATTCCTTGCCACACGGAGCGACTTTCATCACGTAGTGCCCCCTTAAACAACAGGTCAC
>DCAJ01000001.1:8350-8707 GCA_002311455.1 Anaerolineales bacterium UBA1136
CCCTTCCGCTTTATGATTTTGCTGCGTGTCATGATCCATGTGCTGTTTTCCAGCAGTAAAATAGAAGCCTGACATCCTGCCCCATGCTCCGGATCCAATTAAGTCCAAATCTAAGAATGATTTAGTCAGCTTACTACCAATGGCGCTAAATACCCAATCCAATCGCGCATCTCTTCCTACTTGCGATTTTTCGTGTGAAAAATGGTAGCATTTATCACTCAAAGATTGTAGTTCAACAAACTTGAGTTCTGCTCCATCACCAACGAATACCTCGACAGTACCAGCATGTAGCTGCTCTGATTCCCTATCGCCGGAGGCCAACTCATGTACATACGTTAAAGATGCTCCTTTTTCCAC
>DCAJ01000001.1:8819-8991 GCA_002311455.1 Anaerolineales bacterium UBA1136
CCACTACTACCAGTCTCGAAAAATGAGAGTCCCCACTCAGCCACAACACCGAGTGCAACGGGCTCTCCACTTTAACGTTTGCTGGCACATAAACAAATATGCCTTGATCAACAAGTGCGCACGCCATTGCAGCGTGCTTACCATCTGAAACGGTTACCTGTTTAGACAGATA
>DCAJ01000083.1 GCA_002311455.1 Anaerolineales bacterium UBA1136
CCTTTTGGCTTGGGCATGAGAGCAATACACACAAACCAAGAGCATATAAAGCTCACTGACTTGCATAATGCTTTTCACCTTCTTATAGAATGTGTGACTGTTAGATCCTAAGCTTGGGTATTTGGTGTCTGTCTATCAATACAATCATGTGGACGGTATGTTCGGTTTGGGATCTAACAGATAGGTAAAGACTACGGAATGAGGTATTTAATCATTTACCAATGAGGGATGCGAATGATCTATTTGCTTTTGCGACCAAAATCTGTGTTGATCAAATTGATGTCAATTATAGTGGAAGGGTTACAGTCTTTGTGATAAAATGTCAATGCCATTGCGCTAATGAAGTTTGTCTTTTAACAGAATAAATTTCAGACATGCGCTTAATTCTTCAAGGAGGTGCTAGTAATATAAATCATAGGAAAAGAAAAGGTAAACTAAAGAAGCAAATAACTAACTAGTTAGTTATTATAGGATTTTTAGTGTTTCAAATGGGGGAATGTGGTACCGTATAGTAAGATTGTTAAACTGTAAAACTGTATTTCAAAACGAGGAGAACAGTTATGAAACAATTGCGTTATTACGCATCAGGTCTAATAATGGCCGGCCTTCTCTTGGGAGCCTGTCAGCCTGAGATAGTTGAAGTGATAAAAGAAGTACCAGTTGAGAAGATCGTTGAAGTTGAGAAGATCGTTGAAATTGATACTTCAATAGTGTCTCTCGATGCAGATCCAGATAAGAATCCTGTAACTTTGAATTTCCTAGCCCTTGCTGATGATGATCAGTTGAACGCTTGGAGAGAGCAGTTAGGAGAGTTTCAGAAGATAGATGGCGGAATATGGTCCTATGTTGATCTAGAATTTGAGACCATTCCATTCCGTGAGCTTTTCCCCAAGATTGAGGCTTCTGTGGCAGCTGGTTTGCCTTGGGACTTGTACCAGGCAGATGGTCCTGACATGAAGCACTATGGCTTCAATCGCGTTATCTATGATATGAACGACTTGTTCACGGCTGAGGAGAAAGCACAGTGGTTCCCACAGTCCATAGAAGAAGGTAGTTTCCGTGGCCGTCTTTTGGGTCCACCGATCCTGCAATCTTGTTCCTTGCTGATGTACAACAAGGATATGACAGATGCCGCCGGTATTAGTCCACCTGCAGCTTTGGCAGATTCTTGGACGATGGATGAAGCAATGGACGCATGGGTAAAAACAACTTTGGATAATGACGGTGACGGTGTACCTGATCAGTGGGGTGTGCGTTGGGGTCAAGGTACTTGGACTGGCGATTACGAGCACGGTATCTTTAGGCGCTCCAATGGCGCTAAGGGTAGTGATTCTTGGCTCGGTATGGGCCCTGATGGCGTATCCTTCGTGGGTTATCTTGATACACCTGAATCTATCGAAGCGCATCAGTTCTATCAGGACATGCACCAGAAGCAGAAGGTTACTCCAGTAGAGTCAATTCCCAATATTTTCGAGAGTCGCATTTCGGCCTTCATGGTTACACCTGACAACCGAATTGGTGCTCTTAATAGAATCCATGGTGAAGGTAACTTCAATTGGGGAGTAACCGGTATTCCATACTTCAAGACCCAGGTTTGTCATACTGGTAGTTGGCACTATGGAATTTCCCCGAACACAACAAATCTTGCAGAAGCTGTAGCTTTCGTCAAATATGCTGCATCTGATGACGGAGCCCGAATCTTCTACAAGTACGTGAGACAGTTGCCTGCTAACATAGGCCTGTTCAACGAACTTCCAGAGTACGCTGAAGGTGGAAGCCAGAGACTATGGTTAGATGCAATGAATGACTTTGGTATACCCCGTATCGGTACTCCGGGATACACAGAGTATCACCAGATGTATGCTGAAGCCCTGGGTAATATTCAGACGGGTGGCGATCCAGCAGAATTGTTGGGCGCAGCTGCCGGTAGGATTGAAGGGTTGCTAGCAAAATACACTGGTTGGAACAACTAATAGAGGGGTAGCAGCTAACTAATAATTGCTACTTGTTTTGAAAGAAGGCACGGCTTATTTGTCCGTGCCTTCTTTCAAACTCTTCTCAGTCTGCATTGAGATATTTCTGATCAACAGTTTCAAGCACATATAGTCCTTTAGTTGGTAAGCTGTTAAAGCGTGGTGAAGCAGTTGTTGGAACTGTTTCAGTATGTTAACAAGACTTCAAGAACTTATATAAAATAACCAAATAATGACTACAGTTCCTATATCATCTACAGACGGACCCTCGTCATTCCTAGCTAGATTGTGGAAGCCGAGGAATCGTTATTATTTCATAGCATTCTTATTCGTTCTGCCAGCTCTAATAAACTTTACTGTTTTCCGGTACTTGCCAATCGTGGCTGCTGCTAGGGCTAGCTTATGGGAATATAGTTTGCTGGGCGGGTATAAGGGTTTTGTTGGTTTGAAGCACTATCAATACATGATGGACGATATTTACTTTTGGAAATCTATGAGGGTCACAGCTGCATTTGTTCTAATGAAGGTGCCAATTCAAGTGTTGCTTTCGCTTATGCTTGCGGTATTGCTGCAAAAAGAGACGCGGTCTAGCGCAATAGTCAGGTCCGCAATATTTACTCCAGTGGTCACATCAGTTGTAGTAGTATCGATTGTCTGGGCGATGATGTACCACTCACAACTAGGTTTGATTAACAGCGTATTGTCTGCTTTTGGTATACCTAGACAGGTGTTTATGTCAGATCCTAATAGGGCCTTGCCAGCTATGAGTGTTATGATGGTGTGGAAGGATCTTGGGTTTAGCATGATCATTATTATGGCTGGTTTGAAAGGTATACCAGTCGTATATCGTGAAGCAGCTATTGTAGATGGTGCGAACCCTTGGCAAATTATGCGTCACATCACATTGCCGTTGTTGAAGCGTGTGTTGATGTTCGTAGTAGTTACACAAACTATCTTTTCGTTTCAGAATTTTGTCCCCGTCTATGTGATGACGAAGGGTGGTCCCATGGATTCAACCAAGGTGATAGTGTTTTACATTTATCAGTTTGGTTTTCTTTTCCAGGATATGGGCTATGCTAGCGCTATGTCGATAGTGACTCTATTTGTTTTATTAGTGATTAGCGTAATTCAGATGCGATTGTTTAGGACTGACGTTGAATACTAATCTAAGTAAATTTTACTAATGGTCATGTGAATATGGAAACTGTGAATACAAATACTGCTGTAGCTGCACGCAAGGGATCTGTAAGTCGCATTCTAAAAAAGTTAGGTTTATCGGTAGGCGAGAATTTCCTGTACCTAATTCTTATTATAGTATTTATTGCTCCTTTAGCTTGGATGGTTCTGGGTAGTGTAAGAGAAGAGAAAGAGATATTCGCTAACCTTTACCCTTTTACTATTCATACCTTCCTGCCAATTAAATGGACACTGGATACATATTTAGATATGTTTGGAATCAGTGAAGTAGGAATTATGTATGGACTACATTTTCAGCGGTTCATGGCTAACAGTCTGTTGGTTTCAGTGGCTGTGGTGAGCTCTTCACTTGTGTTTAACACTATGGGTGCCTATTTCTTCGCGCGACTAGAGTTTCCCTTTAAGAACGTTCTACTGATATTCGTTGTAGCAACTATGTTGATACCTTTTCAGGCTACGATAGTACCACTGTACATAGTTGTGTCAAAGTTAGGGATGCGTGATTCGTTCTGGGGATTAATAGTGCCTTGGTTTGCTAGTCCGTTTGTTATTTTCGCTTTAGCTCAATTCATCAAGGAAATACCTAAAGAGCTCGATGAAGCAGCGACTATAGATGGGGCTTCACTTTTGGGTATTCTCTGGCATGTAATTCTTCCCAACGCTGTACCTGGTATTATTACTATGGCTTTGCTGGAATTTCAGTTTATCTGGAATCTTTTCTATTGGCCCTTGATAGTAATCAATAGCTCGGATTTACAAATGATACAAGTTGCTATAGCAAATCAAACTACACAGACTCAGGTATTCTGGGGCCGTACGTTTGCAGGCAGTACTTTAGCCTCACTTCCCGTGATTATGATCTTTCTAGCACTCCAGAAATGGTACATTCAAGGTGTGGCTACAACAGGATTGAAGGGATAATCGCAATCAGGGTTGTAGTTTGTTTTGGGCGTCGTAATAAATATTGCAGACACAGATATCTGAAAGGCTCATTATTTGTAGGACCTGAAAATTCAATAGGTTATGGAATCTCATAAACTAATTCTAGATACTGATCCAGGTGTTGATGATTCAATGGCGATTGCTCTAATAGCAAATTCTCCTGAGATTATACTGCATTCAGTCACAACTATTTTTGGTAATGGACCTGTATCTTTGTCTACTGAAAATGCATTAAGAGTCCTAGACATAGTGGATCTTAGTCATGTAGAGGTGTTTCAAGGTGCTAATAAACCTCTACTTCGAGAGTTTGGTGGCGAAGGAGCTAGAGTACATGGTAGTGATGGTTTGGGAGAGACTCGTATGCCTCCTTCACCCCGAATTGCTGGAGCAGAATTTGCAGCAATTCATATTGTAAACTCAATTATGAATCAGCCTGGTGAATTCACTTTGGCTGCTATTGGTCCGCTCACCAATCTGGCTTTGGCCTTGTCTATTGAACCCAGAATAGCCGATAACGTAAAAGAAGTGGTGATTATGGGTGGAGCAGTAGAAGTACCGGGTAATGCATCACCACTAGCAGAAGCTAACATTCACAATGATCCAGAAGCAGCTAGCCTGGTGTTTGGCGCCGATTGGCATCTTACAGTTGTTGGTCTTGACGTTACTACTCAAATTTTGATGGATTCCAAATATCTGGCGTCTCTTGCGAAAAGTCAAACACCTACCACCTCTATGATTGCCGCAATCACTCCCCATTATTTGGATTTCCATAAGAAATTTAGAGGTGAGACGACTATGCCTGTACATGACTCTTCAGCTATTGCATATTTGATTAATCCTGATTTGTTTTCGACAAAGAAATTGTATGTTGAAATTATTACAGGAGAACATCCTTGTAAG
>DCAJ01000093.1:0-304 GCA_002311455.1 Anaerolineales bacterium UBA1136
TATAGATACAAAGTTTTGAAACTGAAAATTGACATCATTGTCGTGTTGCATGGTCGAGCCTTGTGTCGTTGGTGTTAGTTTTACTTTTCCTATGATTACTCTATTTAAAGGTTGTCCCGAGATGTCGTATGCTGGTACCTGCTGCAGAGAATCGTAATCGTAAAATCCTATCTGTATGTCAGCAGCTAATGGTGATAATAGACTTGAGTTTACTGGAATAGGATATGAGTCGCAAAAAATATCACCTGGTTTCCAGGCTGATGTTGGAAAGGTACCTAAACCTGTATGGGTGTCTCTTTGACCT
>DCAJ01000093.1:372-668 GCA_002311455.1 Anaerolineales bacterium UBA1136
CAAAGGGTTAAGACTGTTGTCTAGTAGCTGTGCATAAAAGACATAATTTTTATGCACAGCTTTGTCTGAGCGCCAGCATGTTTCTAGATTAATGTGTTCTCCCTGGGAAGCCTGTGGAGGTGAGATGGTACTTCCTACAAGCACAATTCCATCGGCCCAGACCAATTGACCATAATTGGGAAAACGGTCTCTTACCGTGATTTCAGTGATTAGTTTTGGCTTACTATAGGTCCAAGGCACCCAAATAGTTGTTGAGTAAACTGCAATTATTAATATTAACAGTGAAATATAGGTTA
>DCAJ01000093.1:795-1295 GCA_002311455.1 Anaerolineales bacterium UBA1136
TAGGTTACTATGAGCTTTTTATACTTGGTAGACCAACATGATATTCCTTCGATTGCGAGTGCTGAGAATGCTGATGCAGCAGGAAAGATATATCTCCCATTTGCTCCGGTAGGATTGTTTTGAACATAATAGATCAGTGCTGCGACAAATATTACAGCTGTTGTTGATAGGATTAGCCATATATCTGGTATATGGACCAATCTGGTTTGGCGTTTCGACACAATTAAATACTTTTTTATTAGGCCTACAATTGCAAAAGTAGAAAAGCAGGTAAATATAAAATAGATTGTTGAAGGGAGTGGTATTTGGCCGTAACCAAACCTACCCCATAGAGTGGTCCAGGTATATACTAGGTCACTCCAAAGCCATAATGGGCCTAGTTGTTCGCGCGACATCCAAGTGCCCATGACAGGGAGAGCGAATAAGTTTCCGTAGAGAAGAAAATGTCGGATGAACCACCAACCCGATATGGCTAACGCTATAGTTGTTATATATGTTAG
>DCAJ01000093.1:1476-4410 GCA_002311455.1 Anaerolineales bacterium UBA1136
GCTATAATGCTCAACCATATACATATGGTTCCGAGCAAAGTTATAAGATTGTCATTGTTGACTGAGCCTGAAATATATACAAACATTGGGTTCAAGACGGTGACAGTAAGCATAGCGGCTACTTTGCTGGGACTATCTGGCCAGATAGTTTTTCCAATGAACCAAGTTGCTATGGTCGTTCCCATAGATAACAATAATGACCATAATCTCAAAATGTGAACCACTAGAGCTGTTCCAGTGTAAGGATAGGTGTTGGCATCTGTAGGCAAATATTGTAGTTTGTTATCTCTACTTGCTTGCTGTGACTCGTACGCCCAGAAAGGATTGGGTGGAGGCAAATCGATTGGATCCTCTAGATTTGCTACTAGTAATGCTCCGACTACGTAGTAAAGAGGTTGACGATGCATACCACTTGTGTTGAGACCGAACAATCCCAGTGTTTGCATAGTTTCTCCCTCACTGAATTCATCAATTGGGAGACTCCGATTGTCAATAAGATATCTGATTAACTGGTAATGCTTTAACTCGTCAGGTGGTTCAAAGAGAGGTGTAACTATGCTGCTAAACAAAGACAATGTTGTGAATATGAACAAAATTGGCAACATTACTAATCTATGACGCATCGAAATATTCATGTATTTCATACGTATAATGTTCATTAGTGGATTCTCGTTAGATGTTCCAGGTTTCAAAATATATCACAAGGCATTGACAGCAATTGTTGGGTCGGACATATTAGATTAGATTAAAGGCGAATCCTACTCCGTATAGAGCTAACAGTATTCCTATCATTTTATTTATCAAGACTGATCTAGTCTGTAGTAAATTGAGTGCTGATGTTTTAGATAGTATTGCAGCTACACTGATATACCAAAATCCATCTATCAATGTTCCTAATATTCCCATGTACAAGAACTGTATCAATGAATACCCAGATTTCACAAATGGAGCATATATAGCAATCATCCATACCATTATTTTAGGATTGAAGAAGGCAATTGCAAATCCCTGAGAGAAACTTTTAGGCAATGAGTCATGATCTGATTTGCTTCCACTATTTGAATCAGTTGCAATTGTAGAAGTAGTCAGAAATGTGTAACTAATCCACAATAGTAAAACTGTGCCGGAAAAGCGAAGAAATGTTTCTATCGAATTCTGGTATCTGATTAGTATTGATAAACTAACAGAAGTTGTGAAAGCATATATACCAAAACCTAGGCCGTGGCCTAAACCAGTGAAGATACCATTGGCACGTCTACCAGATATAGTATTCCTGATTACTAGCGCTAAAGATGGTCCCGGAGACATTGCCCCAAGTATTAGAGCTAGAGATAATGCAAGCCATTGTTCGATGTTCATAGGGTTTGTATGGCTTTTATTTTGGTTGTTTCACATTGGAAAACTGTTATTCAACTTATGTGGTTGTGCTATCTACTTACTACTTGCATTCAAGAAAAGTTTGGGTTTCAATGGGTACNNTAAAGAAAGATGTGTATCCGAAAAGTCCTGCAGTACCACCTGTGTGTAGAAACAGTATATTTTCATCACGGTTGAAGAAACCCTTCCGAACTAAGTCTATCAGCCCTGCCATGGCTTTGCCGGAGTAAACAGGGTCTAGTAAAATACCCTCCATTTGTGCAAGGATCTTGATAGCTTCAATTGTTGCGTCAGTAGGGATTCCGTATCCTTTACCAACGTAGTTGCTATCAACTACCACATCACTTCTTTTTACAAGACCTGGACAATTGACTAATTCTGCTGTGGATGTGGCAAGGAGAAACACATTTTCTTCTTGAATTTCTTTTGCTGAACGTACGCTTATTCCTAAGAGTGGAATTTTGCTATTGGTGCCTTTTAATCCAGTGACCATTCCAGCTTGAGTGCCTGTACTTCCAGTTGCATGTACTATGTGTCCGAATGGTACACCTAAGTCATTACCCTGACCAATTATTTCTGTAGCTGCGTTTACGTACCCTAGTGCACCTATTGGGTTGGATCCGCCTACGGGTATGGTATAAGGATTGTGGCCTTCACTGCGCAGTCGGTTAGCGGCAGCTTGCATTGCAGTATCCATGTCAGTATCAGCAGGATGTTCTTCTATGGTAGCCCCATGTAGTTGGTCGAGCAATACATTGCCATTCTGCCTGTAATTTATGTCATCTATACCTGTTCTATCCTCTAACAGTATGTGGCTTTTAATACCCATACGAGCTGCGAAAGCTACAGTTTGACGAGCATGGTTTGATTGAGTTGCTCCTATAGTAAGGACGACGTCAGCTTTTTGTGCTTGTGCTTCAGCCATAAGGAACTCGAGTTTACGAGTTTTGTTACCGCCAGTAGACATGCCAGTACAATCATCACGTTTTATCCATATGGTTGGACCATTGAGGTAGCTGGTCAAATTATTTAATGGTTCTATTGGTGTAGGTAGGTGACCGTAACGTAGTCTAGGAAATCTTGCTATGTTCATAGGCGTAATATCAGTAGTTGTAGTTTCTAGAAATATGGAACATGCGTATTATATTACAAACATTGGTCATGTATGTGCGACGTTAGTATGTCTATTTTATTATTATATCTGAGAATTGGAATTGCTAATTAATTACAACTTGAGTAATCAATTATGCCACTAGGCATTGTTGTTTTACAGAGAGTAGCTCGAGGAGCAAGTTTGATTTGGTCGAATGACATCAATAATTCAAAAGCCGACTTTGATCCGCCCATGTACAAACTTTTTGATGTCTCATCATATCCAAATGTCCATATATCCGTGCCCATATTTTGAGAATATATCTCGTGCCATTTTCCGTTTCTTTGTTTCCTCAGAATTCTTAAGAATCCGGAGTAGTCCCCGAACAAATATACCTGTAGGTCTTCTAAGAAGTATCCTCCAATCACTCATTCCGGGGCATTCCCCAGGTGTCGATACTCGTG
>DCAJ01000123.1:0-7144 GCA_002311455.1 Anaerolineales bacterium UBA1136
GATTCAATGAGTTTAGTATATTTTTCAATCTCTTCATCATTTGTTGCGACATAAAGAGTACTTCCTGGAAGAACACCTTCAAGATCTGGTGATGCAATTTTGAGACCTGCTGCTGCATCTACTTGAGTAACAGGTTTGAATTTATCTCTAGGATCACGCATTTCATCAAGTGGTTTTGGTAATAGTAGTGCTTTAGGTTTTGTAACAATTACTCCATCACGTTTTGCAACAACTATACTATTTTCTTTTTTTATTGTTCCATCAATTAGAATAATATTTGCAGTTTGTCCCAATCCAACCTCATCTTTTACTTCAAGTACAATCCCTCGCGAATCTTTTTGTTCTTGATCAAGTCTTTTTTGGAGATATTGCTGTGTCAATCCAACTAGTACACTTAGAAGCTCAGGTATTCCAACTCCAGTTCGGGCAGAAATTGGAACAATTGCAATTTCTGATTTAAAATCCTTTACGCGGAAAAATGCTTCTGATTGATATCCCAAAATAGATAAAGTTCCTACAACATCATAGATTTTTTGATCAAGATCAGTTTGGATAGATGCATCTTGCTCTTTAATTGCCTGTGAAATAAATTTTGTTTCAGATTTTCTCCATCCAGAAATTTGATCACATTTGTTTAATGCAATTACAAAAGGAACTTTTCTGCTTTGCAGAATTTTTAAACTTTCATTTGTTTGTGGTTGAAATCCACGATTTACATCAACTACTAAAATTGCAATATCAGCTGCTGAACCACCTCTTGAACGAAGATTAGTAAAAATTTCGTGTCCTGGAGTATCAATTACTAAAAGTCCAGGAACTGTATTTTCTGATTGTTCAAGTTTTTTGTATAGTGGTCCACATATTTCTTTAATTGTTTCAGTTGGAAGAAAACTTGCACCAATATGCTGAGTAATTCCACCTGCCTCACCGGCAACCACATTAGCACGACGAATAACATCCAACAATGAAGTCTTACCATGGTCTACATGTCCTAAAATTGCTATTACCGGTGGTCTTGGCTCAAGATTAATTTCATCTTCCTCTTCAATAATCTTCCGCCACTCAGGCAACTCAGCACTAGTCTTTTCTTCAGATTCTTCTTCATCAGTAGATGGTTCAACTTCACAGCCCATCTCCTCCGATACGATTGCCGCTGTTTCGTAATCAATTTGCTGATTAATGTTAGCAATCACACCGTTGGCCATCAGCTGCTTGATGACTGCAATTGGACTGGCATCGATAAGATCAGCCAACTCCCTAACAGTCACCAGTTCTGGAACTACTATACGTGCGCGTTTGTCCTCAGTCACTGCGCCACCTCGAGACTCATCTTTACGGTCATTATTTCTATATTCTTCTTAAGACCAAGAAGATCATCTGGACCAATCTCAACACGCAATGCTTTAGAGAGAGTATGTCCATCCAGTATGCGATTTAAGCATTGATGATTAGTATGGATGTAAGCACCTCGACCATCTCGTTTCCCAGTCTGGTCCACAAGAATACCTTCAGGGCTATTCACAAGCCTTATTAGACCATGTTTAGCATCAGTTGACCGACAGCCAATACAAGTTCGTATCGGCACTTTATTAGTTATATTGGTCTTTTGAAGTCTTTTCACTTTACTACTCCATATCTTCCAAATCATCTTCCCAATCAAACTGTTCCTTAGAACGTTTATGTGAATGAGAAGTGATAAATACGCCTCTGTCATCATCAAATACTACTGAACGTTTCTTGCGACGATTTTTCTTTTTATCTTTTGATTGTAGTAATTTGTCAGTCCCCTCACTATCATCTGAATAATCCGGACCTGTTGACTCATCATCTGACAGCCCAATCGTCTCGGCAAAGGAAGTGTCCTCGGTTTCTAGCTCAGCTTCTTCATCTTCTTCATCAGTTTTGGTTTCCTTTCCTTCACCAGTAATGGATTCTAACTCTAACGACTCGGATTCTGACACATCTAATCCAGGTAGGGTCTCATCTACAACAATATTCTCGTCATTAAATTGTTCTGGGTCAGGCAAATCAGATAATAATTCATTCAGCTTTCCGTGGATGTTTTCAATTACCTTCGGACCAATCCCGCTCAGTGCTAATATTATATCTGAGTCCATAGATAATTGCTCTAACACCTGACCAACAGTCTCAAAGTCAGCTTCCAACAAAATATTCCTTATACGATCAGTGAGAATGTCGGCCTCAATCAATGGCAAATTATATGCAGAGAAAGGAATTCCAGCACGCACTACTTCCAGCTTAGCCTTTCTTTCAGCAAGTTCAGCTTCATGCATTTCAAGTCTTCGTTCCTCAACAGCATTGACTAAACTGTTCAGAGTACCATATTCTTCCGGCATGACAGGTTTACCTTCATCCATTTTACTTAAAGTAATTGCCACCCTTTCCAAGTCAGCCTCTAGTGATACCGCAAGGTCAGCGTAGTACTCATCATTATGAAGTCGATCTATAGATTCATTTGCGGCCTCAGCCAGACTCTTTATGTCAATACGCCATCCCGTAAGCTTAGCAGCAAGCCGAGCATTCTGACCTTCACGTCCTATAGCTAGAGATAGCTGATCATCAGGAACAATTACAGTAGCGGTACGTCCTTCTGGAGATGCATCTTCTTCCAAGTGCACACCAGATACCCGTGCTGGACTCAGGGCTTTTGAGATAAAGACAGACGCATCGGGATTCCATTGAATTACATCAATCTTCTCTCCGTGCAATTCCTTCACAATTGACTGAATTCGCATACCCCTCATGCCAACGCAGGCTCCTACCGGGTCAACTCCCTGCTGCGTAGAATCAACCGCGACTTTAGACCTATACCCAGCCTCTCGAGCAATAGATTTGATCTCCACTACCCCATTATAAATTTCAGGAACCTCCATCTCTAGTAGACGTCGCAACAAATTACGATGTGTGCGAGAAACTATTATCTCTGGACCACGCGCAGTCTTTCTAACTTCTAACAAATATACCCGCAATTTTTCATGAGTACGATATCGTTCACCAGGCATTTGCTGGTTGCGAGGCATTTGTGCTTCTGCACGGCCAAGGGACAGAGTAACACCTTTCATACTGTAGCTCTGAACCGTACCGTGGATAATGTCACCCTCACGCTCGATGTATTCCTTATACTGACTTTCACGTTCTGCTTCTTTAAGTTTTTGTAGGATTACTTGCTTGGCTGCCTGGGCAGCAATCCTACCAAAACCAGAAGGGGTAGAATCTACTTTAATCAAGTCTCCTAGCTGCACTTCTGGATCTAACTCACGAGCCACTGTTAGAGTAACCTCCGTACGATCATCTTGGGGCTCTCCCACCACTTCTTTTTCTGCAAAGATAGATATTTGTCCACTCTCAGGTTCAACCCGCGCAACAACTTCCTGAGCATCCGAAGCGGTAACAGATTTCCTGTATGCTTGCTCAAGCGCCAATTCTACTGCTGCAATTATTGTTTCATTTTCTAACCGACTGCGTTCTGCAATCTCATCGAATGCCAGTGAAAATTCACTTTTCATACTATATTGTTCTCCCGCAATAGACCACAATTCCGAAAAAAAAGAGAAGCGGGGCTAACCCACTTCTCGATATCACAATTACTTGTAACCCCTATCTGAGCAAATTATATCATAGGCATGGAATCGATGCAAATATCAATCAAGTCAATATAAAAAGCAATCTTTTTTGACCTCCCTATCATCTGTTAATCTATCTAAAAACCATGTAACTCAGGTAATATCCGGCGGGACAAATTACTCTGAAGCACCCCATCTGGATCACACAAAAGTTTCAAGTCCATTAAACTTGCAAGAGTTTTTGGGCCCAGAAAAGAGCGGGCAGATTCAGGTCTAAGTGTGCTATCTTTTGCAAAATAGAACCGGCCTCCTGACTCTACAATAATCTCATCTAGTTCACCCAACAAACTTGACAGCCTAGAGCGATTTCTATCGTTCACTGAAAAATCCATAGCCAATGAATACCCATCCAAGTTGCAGGAAATCAAGAAGTTGTCTGGTCTGTGCCTTTTGACCACTCCCAAATATGGTGACACTCGACTATCGTTGCAGGATTCAATTACCTTTCTAAAGACAGCAGGTGCACTTCTAAATGGAACAAAACACTGATACTGTATCAAACCTCCAGGCAATAAAGCTCGCTTCCAATTGGGTACATAATCAAGCAAAAAGTTAAACTGTGCAAGAGATTGTTTAAAAATATGGCCATTTCGCAGAAGACCTGAATAATAACGTATGGCATTAATAGTTTTATACCCTATGCGATAATTAAACATTCGTAATAAGACCCATACACAACTGTTAGGCAGTATGCCCAATACCTTAGATGGTAAATCTTGCCTGTTCATATTGGAATCATCTGGCAAAATCTCATCAATTGAATGGTCTACGTGTGTCGCTGTGTGAACAATACCTCGACCAATGGAATTACCATCGGCTGTGCAATCTACCCAACCTACTACATAGTCTTCATCCCTATGAGATTCAATAGTATGCAAAAGATCATCAAGATTAGCTGCGGACAACGCCTTGACCTTTACTTCACCAGATGAAATTCGCTTTAACTGTAGAGTAATTGAAACAAAACATCCCAGCATACCAAATGAGCCCAGCATACCATAAAAAAGTTCTGGCGATTCGGAACGATTACAGCAGACAATCTCACCACTGGGAAGTAATGCTCTAAAATCAATAACATGCTCCCCGAATGAGCCTACACGCCATTGATTTTTACCATGAATGTTCATTGCGGCGCATCCGCCGAGTGTAGGATTCATAGTTCCTGGCACCACTGGAGGCCACCATCCGGAAGAGACTACGTGCCTCCACAATTGCGCTATAGTGACACCAGTTTGTACCGTGATTAGCCCATTTTCGGGATTCCACTCCAATATCTTATTCCAACCTGATAGATCCACGAGAATCTGCTCTCCGTTAAGAGCAGCATCGCCATAACTTTGTCCTGCTCCTCGAAAACCAACCGATAAACCACGAATTTTTGCTAGTTCAAAAATCTCTAACAAATCACTCTCATCCTCAGGATAATACACATAGCAGCTTGCTTCAGAAGCCATCCCCCAGGCCATTACTCTCCGTATGGATTGATATGATAGTTTACACATCGGCCATGTTATGTTATTCAGATGTTCAACTTACGGAACAAGATAGATGGGATAAGACGAACCATCCATCCTATTATGAACCATCGTGAGGGCACATAAACAACCATACGACGACGTTTTATAGCCCTCCACATATATTCAGCAGCTAGCTCAGCTGAAATTGGCCACAATTCTTTGCCTGCGTTTCTTAATAGCGAAGTCCTTACTTGACCAGGCTTTATTGTGGTGACAATAACTCCATGACGATTTAGTCGATTACGAAAACCTTCGATATAAGTATGTAACCCAGCCTTAGAAGCTGTATATGCAGGCATACCACTGCGTCCTCGGTCACCAGCTACACTACCAACAGCAACTATGTGGCCAGCACTGAGTTGCTGAAAGCGTTCAGCAACCAAATTTAGCCAGGCTGCTGCTCCTAGTAAATTTACATGGAAAGTATCCAAATCATTTTCAGGACTATATGCTGCAGAATCGTTAGGGGATTGAGTGCCTGCATTGTAGACAAACAAATCAAGTCCACCTAATTCAGCACAAACCTTGAGGAAAAGATCGGGGACATCTGAAGTGGACTTTACATCATGCACGAAATAAGTGGCTTGACCTAAAGTGTCATTGTTAATCTCCTCACACAGTTTTTGGAGATTTTGCTCGCGTCTAGCTAGCAAAGCTAACACATAACCTTCTCTAGCCAATCTCAATGCTAGAGCAGCACCAATTCCAGATGAAGCTCCAACAATAATAGCTCGAGGAACCAGATCTAGTGGTCTCGAAAATGTAATTGATGGTATTTTAGGCTTGTTCATACCCTACTTAAACGTATTAAATGTTGAACATTCGTCCCTTACCCATTGTACCTTAATCGACAGCACAATATATCAATAAGGATTTTGTAGATTAAATAGCCATGCCGGCCTAACCTAAGCGGGGGGGCACCGCTATAAAGCAGTCCGGCATAGCGCCGCATATTATAACGCTTACAACAGAATCTGTGTTATGAAAGTCTACGTCTACGAGCCCTGTAAGGAAATACGGAAAGAGATATGCTAAAAAGATATAGACTGATTAGCGGGGCCATTACCAAAAGCATGTTGAAAGGATCAATGGTCGGAGTAATAGCTGCCGATAAAATAGCTATTATTACTACTGCTATACGCCAACCTCGTAGAAGTTTTCGTGGAGTAACTACACCAAGCCAGGCAAGGAACATTAGGACGAGAGGCATTTCAAATGCCAAGCCAATCCAGAGTGTAATAGTAAGAACAAATTTAACAAACGATCTCGATGTCCAATTAATTACAAAGAGTTCGTTCATGAATTGACTAAGAAAATCAATAGCAGCAGGAGTAATGACAAACCATGCAAAAGATGCACCAGCTACAAAAAGCAAAAGAGAGCCTGGTACAATAATTATCATTACATTACGCTCTCGTTTAGTTAAGCCCGGACTCACAAAAGCGATGATTTGATAAATCAACAATGGCGATGATAACGCCAAACCCCCTGTCAGGCCAACACGCAAATATACAGAGAATCCTTCCGTTGGCTCTATTACTTGAAGCAATCCACCGTAAGGCTCTGTCAAGAATAGAATCACCCTTTCAGCAAATAGCAAACTAATACTAGAGCCTACAATAATGCCAGCCATGCACCATAGTACACGCACACGTAATTCCGAGAGATGTTGTAATAATGGCATGCCACCATCAGATCTGCGTACATCTGATTCGGCAACATTCATCTGTCTACTGTCTTGCCGGCACGCCAAGCGCTATACAAATTAGACTCTCTAGAGGACTTTTTCTCGTTATCAATATACTTTTCCTTAGTAGAGTCCTTCTGAATCGTCGTATCTATAGGAATATGCGAGAAATCAGCAAGAGATTGAACGTCGAGTTGATCAACCAATGACCCAGATGTTGGAGTGGTTATACTAGTTTCAGATCTATCATATGACTTCAACTCAGAAGCAATATCTCTTAGACCACCAATATCTTG
>DCAJ01000123.1:7205-8929 GCA_002311455.1 Anaerolineales bacterium UBA1136
ATATTTTTTACCTCTACCCTAAAGGCAGCTGCTCCTTCCTGCCAATACGCAGACATTTTACGCACAAAGTGCCCAGCACGAAATGCATGATCTATCATCCTTTCCGGACCAAGTACAAGTATTGCAATCACTGATACTAGAACCAGTTCCCAACCACCAATTCCACCAAAACCATTCATGCTTTTATAGCTCCAATGTTAATCTTAGATAATAGCATCTGACGAACATCATTTTCTTTTGCAGCCAAGGCACCAAGCACACCATTAACAAAACGGTAGGAAGATTCGCTTCCATATCGCTTGGCAAGCTCCACAGCTTCATTTATAGCTACCTTAAGGGGCGTATGACCATAAATCCCAAATTCCCATATAGCAATACGCAATATGTTCCTATCAATATAAGGCATCTGAGTCAAAGGCCATTCTGGAGCATGTCGATGTATAACCTGATCAAGCCACGCACGGTGCTCCCAAGCACCTCTAACCAATTGCAAAGTAAAATCTTTGCGATCATTTTCTAGATCAATGTCTCCACTAACATACGCAAAAGTAGATTCCATTGCATGGCCGCTGCAATCCATTTCGTACAAAATCTGCAATGCTAATCTACGAGCCTTACGACGTGTCTTCATCAGTAATCATCCTTACGCAAATTCAATGCCTATAATATGTAATGTCCGACAACAAAGCCAGAGCCTTGTGGAAAAGTTACCAACCGATCTTATTCGGGTATTTATGTGTTCACACATCTATATACGTATAGACGAATATAGACATACACCTATCAAGCCATTACCATGCCGCCATCAACATTTAGAACCTGTCCAGTGATATATCCAGCCGCTTCTCCTGCAAGAAATACCACTGCTTCAGCTACTTCTTCAGGCTCACCCCACCGACCCAGCGGTATATGAGACAGAGTTTGTTCCTTTAGCTCGTCAGGCAAATCATTAGTTAAACTAGTAGGAATAAATCCTGGTGCAACCACGTTGACAGTGATTTTGCGTGCCGCAGTCTCGCGAGCTAGTGACTTAGAAAACCCAATAACCCCTGATTTGGAAGCTGAATAATTAGTCTGACCAGCATTGCCAGCAATCCCTGACACGGAACTTATGTTCACAATACGACCATAGCGCTTGCGCATCATTGGCTTTATAGCAGCTTTACAACAGTTGAATGTACTTTTCAAATTCACTCGCAATACCAAATCCCAGTCCTCTTCTGACATACGCATAATGAGCTGATCGCGCGTTGTTCCTGCATTATTCACTAGTATGTCAAGATTTCCATATTTGTCCAAGGTATAGTTGATAAGATCCTCTGCCTGAGACAAAACTGAAACGTCCGCTTGAAACATACTGGCAGTGTTACCCTTGGAAACAATAGCATCAACTGTTTTCTTAGCTCCTTCCAAGTCCTTAGCGTAATTCACCACCACCTGAGTTCCACCAGCTGCCAATGTTTCTGCAATCGCCCTGCCAATACCCCGAGATGAACCGGTTACTATCGCGACTTTACCTGTAAAATCATTGTTCATTGTTTGTCCCAACATACATTTGTATATCTAGATCAACCACATTCCATTACATCATAGCTGCATTATACAGCAATCGCCATGTATAGAACTCACTATAGCAAAAGTATGCTCAACACACACGAATTTGTTGTCGCAATATCGATGAACAACATTTTGTCACTCATTTTATAGAACATATTGTTAATTTT
>DCAJ01000123.1:9037-24020 GCA_002311455.1 Anaerolineales bacterium UBA1136
TTGTTAGAACTTATATAGTTGGTCTAACAATTGTTATGTATTGTGAAACAAGAATATCAAAAACACTACAATTGAAAAAATACTACTAATTATTCTTTAAAGAGTAGGAGGAATATATTGTGAGCAAAAAGAAGGTTTTAGCTTGGATAATACTAATAATAGCGATACTTGCTACCACTGCGTGCCAAAGCGACGAAAATAATGCGGCAGATACTGCGAGTGTACCAGAAATCATTCAAGATTATGGGGTAATTGCTGAAGGGCAATTATTGCCACAGCAACATGTTGATCTAGCTTTCAGTATGGCGGGTAAAGTCACCGAGATACTACAATCAGAAGATAGTATTGTAAGCAAGGGTCAGATTATTGCCCGATTAGATAATAAAGATAGCTTAAATGCCGCTTATGCACAGGCTGCAGCAAATGCAGAGAAAGTTCTCACTGCAGTAGGAGGAGCGGAGCTTGATCTAGAGCAAGCAAATAATAATGTGCAGCAGTCTGAAAATAGCCTGGCACAGGTACAATTAGAACAACCGCAATTAGCACTTGAAAGCGCACGTGCCCGCCTAGAAGTCATGAGCGCTCAACAATCGTTGGACTCCCTACAGGACACTGCTACATTGCTACCTGCTCAAATCGAAAATGAGATACAAATAGCTCTTACACGAATTGAATCTGCTCAAGTTTCTTTGCCGACAATTGATAAGCCAGATCTTCAGTATTACGAACAACAAGTACAACTAGCTCAAAACGCCTTGGAACAATTAAAATTGGATTCTACAATAATCGATATAGGCACTCTGACTGACGCTGTAGACAGTACTTCTGACCTAATTGAAGACGAGAAGGAATTCCTGGATAAAGTTAAGAAAGCAATCGATGGATGTCAAGTAAATGTTGACGGCGACGATTATACAAAACTCGAATTTAATCAAGATTTGTCATACAGAAACGAGACTTATAAAGCCAGAGTTGTGTACGACGTAGAAAACTGGATTGCCGACGAATTATTGGACGATTACCCTACCATTGTCAGCAAGGCAATACTCACTTGCGATACTGGTCGCAAAGTCACTATCGATGGCCGCAAAACCACACTTGAGGATGCCCAAGAACGTTACAATGATGTTGTTTCGCAGTATGATGAGGCAGTGGAACAACTGGAAAAATCTCGTCTGCAAAACAAGAAATTGATTAGCTTAGCAGAAAGTGATTTAGCAAGGGCACAGCGTAACCTTGATTGGGTTCAAAGTGGAAAATACAGTAGGGAAGGAATACTAGCTGCTGCAAATCAGTCTGCCGCTGACCCGGCTGTACCGCAGTCAGTATCACTTGCCACACAGCAATTAGAGGCTGACATAAAACTAGCGGAAGCACAACTATCAGATGCACGCAATCGTCTAAATGACTTGGAAGATGGTATAGATCCCGACTCTTTAGAATTGGCCAAAGCAGGGTTAGATCAAGCCAATTCATATGTAAATTATACAGACACTCAGATGCAGCAAATGGAATTGCGGATCTCGCAATCAATAATATCTGTTGAGTTGGCAAAGGTACAGGAAGAATCCGCCTTGTTAGCACTCAATTCAGCACGGACACATCTTAGAGCTTCACAAGCAGCTCTAGAATCGGCTACCCACAACCTAACACACAATGACTTAGTTGCACCCTGGGAGGGAACTATTGCAAACTTATCACTGACTTTGGATGAGTATGTTCAGCCTGGACAACCCATTGCGACTCTAGCTGACTTCTCATACTGGAAAGTTGAGACTGATAACTTGACTGAAATAGAGGTGCCGGAAGTGTCGGTGGGTCAGGATGTCAGCATAAACCCTGATGCTCTTCCTGAACTCGAACTGAATGGAACAGTTACTTCAATCAGCAAATTATTTACAGAAAAGCGTGGTGATGTGACATATACCGTGACTGTAGATCTTAAGGAAAATGACCCGCGACTACGTTGGGGAATGACAATGGTGATTACCTTCCCGGATTCCTAATCAGGACAGGTATTCCACTACTATATCAAATCAACGAAAAGCCTTCTAGAACAATTGGGGGTCCAAGAAAGCAATCTTGGGTCTTGCTTTGGATCAGATGCATGGAAAGGATATATGCGACGTCAGACTGTTACCACTAACTGGACAAACGGTTTACCATTGTCGCAAGGCATAAAATTTACAGACTAAGGAGAACGATAAATGACGAATCTGCACATTCTGATCTCCGGTGGAAGCGGTCTCATCGGGCGAGCCCTAATGGAAGCACTGCTACGATCAGGACACACCGTGTCAATACTAAGTAGACGGGCTCATGAGGTTAGAATGCCCAATCAAGTAAATGTACTTCCGTGGGATGCACGCACCTTATCTGGATGGGAGCAAGAAATAGAAGGAATAGATGCTGTTGTGCATTTGGCTGGTGAAAGCATAGCTGGAAATGGCATGTTTGGCGTGTTTCCGCAACGCTGGACATCACACCGGAGGGACTTAATACTTAGGAGTCGAGTAGAGACCGGACAAGTATTAGCTAACGCAATAGAATCTGCGAAAAACAGACCCAAGGTATTCATTCAAGCTTCAGCAATAGGGTATTACGGTCCTTCAGACGCACAAACAATAACTGAATCTCAATCTCAAGGTACAGATTTTCTTGCACGAGTGTGTCAATTATGGGAATCTTCAAGCGCAGTGATAGGAGTTGGTGTAAGGAGGATAGTGGCTCGTTTCGGTCTGCCACTAAGTATTAAGGGAGGGTTTCTGCCTCGACTCCTTTTACCCTATAAGATGTTCGTTGGCGGCCCTGTAGGAACTGGTAAACAATACTATTCATGGATTCACATGGATGATGCTGTACAGTCACTTATATTTCTGATAGAGAATGACGAAGCATCAGGCATATTCAATATTACTGCTCCTAACCCTGTAACAAACTCTGAATTTGGACGTAAGCTTGGTGGAATAATTAACCGTCCACATTGGATGCCAGTACCAGGGTTAGCATTTCGCGCACTCTTTGGGGAGGTGGCAGACGTGGTAGTGAATGGACAGCGGGTGATGCCTGAACAACTACAGAAAGCTGGCTTTTCCTTCCACTATCCTAATATCGAAGAAGCCCTGCGAAACACATTATCCACATAACCTAACATATGCTCTCATTCCGGCCGACTTAGTTCTAAATCATATATTGTTATGGAGTCCGACCCACCAACTAACGTCAGCCTCTCACCAGTTTCCTGTATATATAGGCCAGTCGCAACAAATACACGGTCAGCAGTACTCACAGTCGGCACCTGAAATTGGTGTACGTCTAATAAGTTCTCGCTCGTAGTCCAAGTAGTGGTAGGTCGCCGACCAGCTGCCGGTAATCCATCGTGAGACGTTAACAAATTCCCTTTTGAATCTAACAAATGAACAAATACCACACAATTATCTTGGAGCATTAATTCCGTAGACCAAATTAACGAGACAACTAGTTCATCTCCAATAGATATGACTCGTACATCTGAGCTGCCATTTACAGATAAATGTGCATACTCAAGCTTGGGCCCAGAAATAAAAGTCCTACCAACAAATGAACTTCCTGAGGCCCTTGAATAATTTGTGGCGAACCGCATGAGTTTTAGTTTACCAGTCATGTACTCAGCCTCACGCACATAGGAATTCTCAAGAATACTCAAAGTGGCATCATTCGCATCCCAATGTGGTGCTTCAATAGGGATAAACCACATCCTCTGATATTGATTCGCAAGTTGGTTTAACTCCGTAGAAATATCTATGGACGTCATACTTGGATTATGGGGTAACATAGTACGATCCTGTATAACATTATTCAAATAATAATCCTGAGACGGATCGGGAAAGTTAGAGATGAAAATATCCCCTGAAGTCACTTCGGATTCTAGAATTGAGGCCACCTCCCTTAAACCGCGATTCTTGCTCCACTCCGGCACAAAATAGTGATTTCGTAAACCATAACCAATCAATCCCAAACCTAAGATCATAAAAACGTTTGATAGTTTTCGTAATGGTTCTCTATTGAAAAATAACTGCCAGCCCGCAGCTACTGTTACATATATTGCCGGAAATGCCAACAAAAAATAGAAGGTATTAAAAGTACTACGGCGCAAAACAACTGCATAAATACCAGCAAGAGTTATCATAGGCCATGCAATCAGCATTGCACCCCAGGAACGCTTGTCACCTCTGGAAACATATACAGCACCGACTAAAAACAGCAGCACACTAATAATCGCTGCCCATGTGGCAACATCTGCGGATACAACAGGACCTAGAGCAAAATCTTTGGCAACTAAAATTAGATAATCGATCACTGCCATGTAGGTAGGGTCGGCAAGTTGCCCACTAGCAAAAACTGGAAGAATCACGACCGCCCATGGCAACAGAAGTAGTACTATAGAAGCCATAGCAGATCCCCAACGATGCCAGTATGGACCTCTGCAAGCAATTACATAAATTCCATGTGCGACCAATCCAAAAACTGCGTAGTAATGACTGTACATTGCTAGAGATCCACAAATTACGTAAATCCACCAACTACTCCAGCGGCCCCGGAGCAATCCGGGTAGATATAGGGTGACAATCAGTACAAACATTATTGCCAGCTGATACATGTTTCTAGCATCCTGAGCCAACCATATTTGAAAGGGATGAACAGCTGTTAGCATGGCAGCGCCGATACCTGTATTTCTAGAAACTGATACAGTTCCAAATTTGTACACTAAAGCCACAACCACGATACTCAATAGAACGGAGGGCAATCGTAACATCTTTTCACTATCTCCAAACAAACTGGCCCAGACCTGTAGAGTCCAGTAATGTAGAGGAGGCTGAGGGTCACCCTCACGGACAATGCGTTCTAGTATAGACATGAGACCTGGCTCGCTTACCACATAATTCCACGAAAAGGCTTCGTCGCCACGAAGCTCTTGCGACCCTAGTTTGTATACCCGAAGTGCAAATGCAGTTATCAAAACCAACAACAGTACTACGTAGATATTTTTGTGCACACGGTACTTAGTCAAAAAGGATTCCCCATATCAGTCTGCAATAGAGTCAGCCACTATCTCTGCCACATCCTTAATCTGTATGCTTGCTCCATCTGCCCTATTAGCATCATTCAACATCACTTTACAAAATGGGCATCCCACTGCTATAACATCTGCACCCGTACTTTTTGCTTCTGCAAGTCTAGCAGCACTCACAGACTCACGACCTGGCTCCTCTTCTTTCCACATTTGACCACCACCTGCACCACAGCAAAATGAATCCTTCCTACTACGATCCATCTCGAGCAATTTCACCCCACTACTTTCAAGCACCGAGCGCGGATCATCAAATACACCATTATGTCTACCTAAATAACATGGATCGTGAAAAGTAATGTCTGGATAATCATCGTTCCTGCTCTTAATATCAAGCCTGCCATTGTTGATCAAATCATTTATAAATGTAGTATGATGAATCACATCAAAATCACTGCCGAATTGCGAATATTCTGCGCCGAGAGTATGTAGACAATGTGGACAGGTAACCACGATTTTGTTTGCACATACACTAGATAAAGTAGAAATATTTTGTGTTGCCATTTCAAAAAATAGATATTCGTGGCCTGAGCGCCGCGCTGTGTCTCCAGTACAGCACTCTTGAGCACCAAGTACCGCATAATTGACATTTGCCGCATTAAGAATCTTTACGAAAGAACGCGCCACCTCTTTTGCTATAGGATCGTAAGCAGCAGCACATCCAACCCAGTACAAATACTCAAAATCAGGGTTGTCTTCAACGGTCGGTACATTCAGTCCAGCACACCAAGCCATTCTGTCCTGATTAGTTTGCCAAGGATTTCCTTGACGCTCCATACCATTGAATGCATTTTGCAGGGGCGCAGGAAATTCACCGGCTGTTAGTACCTGATATCGACGCAATTCGACTATGTCAAACATTGGTTCGTTACCAACAGGACAAATATCATTACATGCTCCGCATGTGGTGCACGCCCAAAGGGCAGAGCTGCTAATAGCATTATCAAGTAATGCTTCAGACGATTTACCTGCAGCAAGTGCAGCCATGTCTACATTGATCAAATGCCTTTTGTTAACTTCTAATGCTGCTGGAGAAAGATCCTTGCCCGTAACATAAGCTGGGCATACATCTTGACA
Organism: Anaerolineales bacterium UBA1136; assembly: GCA_002311455.1. Lineage (GTDB taxonomy): Bacteria > Chloroflexota > Anaerolineae > Anaerolineales > UBA11657 > UBA11657. The sequence goes on from DCAJ01000123.1 coordinate 15,225, forward strand.
CCGATTGCACATTATGCACGCAAAGGCATCAATCAAAAGAGACTGACCAAGTTGCTCAAGTCTTTGCGCACCTAATTCCTGAACATCTTCATCTTCAAAATCAATTGGTGGTAATGCGCCAAGAGAAGTTCTGTTGGGCTTCAACAAGTGATTGATAGGTGCAGCTATCAGATGGATATGCTTACTAAATGGAAAATATGGTATGAAAATAAATATACTTCCCATACTTAACCACCAGCTAATTCGTTCCAACGCGATTAAGTGATCTAAGCTTGAATTCAGCAAAATGCCAGCTAACATAGATCCGAAGGGCTGCCAAACATCCGGACCATGCAATGCAATTCCTGCACTGATACTAGCAAATCGAAAACCTACATGAAAAATTATAAACGCGTAAACAATAAGTGAGTCATTTCTAATACGGGTCTTAGCCCCGGGTTGCAACACAACGTTTTGTGCAAAATCCAATTCTCGTGATGGTATAACAAATCTTCTAACCAAGAAATATATCACTGATACTAGAATCAATAGTGTAACTACATCTGCACCCAGTCGATACAATCCACTTAATGCTCCAGCACCCATAAACCTAAGATTGAGGACAAAACCGTGCAGAATGTCTCCGATATTGACCAGCAAATAGTAGAGAAAACCCCAAACTATCAAAGCATGCAATACACTGGTGACTAGCCGTGTACGAAGCACGGGTCGCTGCGAAATTAATATCACCAGTGCTCGCCAGATGCGTAGTGGCAGTTGATCTAGTTCAAGATCTGAATTGCCACGCCGTATGACAGCAACTAACAAGCGGAAGTTACGCCAGCTAAAAGCAAATGAAACCGCGACCAAAATACAAAAGAGGAGTTTTTCTGTCAGGCTGAGAATAAAGCACCTCGCCTACTTAACATAATAATTATTGAGTCCTAAGCTCTGCTTCTACAACTGCCACAAACGCTTCTAGAGGCTGTGCTCCAACTAGGGGTCGCCCATTAATGAAAAAAGTAGGCGTGCCTGTCACTCCTAAATCTCTGGCCACATTGAAATCTTTATTTACTCTACCGCGAAATCTGCCAGAACTGTAACATTTCTCAAACTCATCTATGTCTAAACCAATGTTACCAGCCAAGTCCATATATAGATCTTTCCCCAAGGTTGCCTGGTTCTGAAAAATGCCGTTATGAAACGCCCAAAATTTGTTCTGCTCAAAAGCACACTGTGCTGCCTCTGCTGCTGAGCGAGCTTCAGGATGAATGTTCTCCAAAGGAAAATCGCGATAGCAAAATCTGACCTCGTCCGGATAAGTTTCCAACAGGGACACTAGAGTGGTATCGACAAACCTAGCACAATAAGCACACTGAAAGTCACTAAATTCTATAATTGTTATTGGTGCGTCTTCCGGACCTATACACGGATCTTCAGTACTCCTGACGTCAAACCGTTGTATCTGACCCACACCAACTTGCGTCTCATCAATCCCCACTTTATTTTCTACTCTTGCGTCACGTTGAGCCACCGAGTCATAATCTACTCGACCCCAAAACAAATATCCAGCTGCTAGACCGCACACAAACATTACTGGTGCAAGACCTAAATATAAATGGCTCCGCTTGAACGTAATTGTATCGCCAGTACTTATATCCCCGGTTGTAGTTAAATGGTCTGGGTCTATGCTCATGCTGGATATTCTCTATCACGGATTGTCTCATGTAGCACTTATGATGGCAAGTTGATTAAAGTGCTTGCTATAACTGTGATTTCCAACTAACAATCTGATGATATGTCCACATGTATATTGTTTTCACTTTGAAACACACGCTAGTTAGGCGATACGTAAACTCCTAATGCACATCAACTATAATAGATTATTAATTTCCACTGGTGCCATATGCATCATATCTATATATCCATCCACTGTTATTACAGAACATATCCATGGCCAAAATATATGATAAACTGATTTTGCGTCGAGGATACAAGGAATGACAGTGGATACTCATACGATTACGATAAGTTCTAAGGGCGACTTAGATGCTCATAACATAACTGACCAGGTAGCAAACTTAATACAAATGTCAGCACTATCTAATGGAACCGTCACGCTATTCACCCCGTCGTCTACCTCAGGAATCACAACAATTGAATTTGAACAGGGGTGTCTCAGCGATTTAAAACGGCTTTTCGAAGAACTAGCCGATCCCAACAGACATTATGCCCATAACGAACGTTGGCATGATGGTAATGGGCATGCCCATGTTTGCGCTGCTATTCTAGGACCATCCATTACCATACCGTTCATAGGCAAACAACTAACATTAGGAATTTGGCAGCAAATTGTTTTCGTCGATTTTGACAACAAGCCTCGACAACGGGAGATAATTGCACAGATAATCGGGGGATGATTATATATGTGTTACCTGACGCTGACGCCGCCAGAAAAAACCCACATCTGGCCTAAAGAACACAAAAGATACAAATAATAAAGATGCAAGTAATAACAAACCCGCATGAGAAAATGCAAATATAGAATCAAGCATAATTATTGCTACACATAACCGCTAAACGATCTCGATTTTAGGCATGCCTAAATTATTATACAATAATATTGGTCAATATACTATGGCAATAATTTTCCGCCACTGGAGATCATCAACGTACAATCGTGCTGAGAAACCAAATGGTCCAGATCACACTGTTGATATTCTACCAATAGCAATGGTTCGCCCCCTACCGCACATATCTGCCCATCATTATTACAATCCGCCCCTGACAAACCTAGTTGATATTGCCCATTCCTTGGAGTGATTGGTAATCTATTAGCGCGTTGATCAATTACAAATGCACCTTGAGAATCAAGTATCGCGCCTACAATTGCTGAGATGCTAGTATTTGTGCGCGCCCAGGCAACAGTGGTGCGCCTTGTGGGACTTAGGAAAGTCATAACATGATGTGTAGGCCAAATTGAATGGTCTACTCTTTGGAAATCAGATAAATTTTCCGCAAGAACTCTATAAGCACTAGAAGCTGGCCTCAGAGAACCATCATTCCGAATCAGTCCATATGACTCTAACCCCATTACCGGACCAACATGATCAAATAGTTTGTATATTGCAATACGTTCAGCTCCAGCAGCGAAAGCAAGAACACTCGATTGAATCAGAAAAGAAGCTTGCTGTTGTAGTGTCACAGGTACAATTGGATCATACCAGGGGTGTAACGGATCATCCATTGGTGCTGCATTAGTCTCATTCATCCAAACGGATTTGCTTAGTCCGAATTCTGCAAGAATGTCAAATTGCATCTGAACAATTTGATAAACGCTCTCAGAATTGAAATACACATGGACAGTAGCTACATCAAAATAGAAATCATTAGATGTTGCATCCTTATCGCTGATTGATATTTCTAATAGGCGACGCAGGTAAGGTTCCCTACCATAAATTACATCATGCCAGAAAGTCAGACCACCCAAATGAATAACAGCATCTGGGTCAACTTCCTTAGCAACAATAGCAGCTACTTTTACCAGACGGTAATAATCCTCTACGGACCCATCAAATTGTGCTCCTGGATGATCAGGTGCTATATCTGGTTCATTCCATATGATCCAATGTTTGATTAGTCCACCGTATTCATACACTATGCGCCTAACAAAATTTGCCCAATGATTGTCCGAATCGGAAACGGGTAGATACAAACCATCTGGCACGCCCCTGCGAGGCAATCCTTTAGTTGCCCATTCTGGTGTACCAATCAATAATGCAGCAATTTCCCTGCGATGTTTGCCTGCCTGCTCCAACCATTCATTTTGTGAAAGTGAGTGTTCAATATTATTTCGATAAATTGAACCACCGGATGATTCAATAATATCCAATCCATGGGGATACACAGGCATCCAACTATTAGGTCCCAAAGGTTGTACACGGTACCACTCGACCACAACACGATCCCAACCCACATCCCATTCACTAGCAACATACGGCGCCTGATACGATTCAACTATTCCAAAGCGAGGATCAGGTTTGATTTCATCAGCCTTCACTGCACTTATCGGAAACCACAAAGCGGCAGCTGAGGACAACATTGTGATCATCCGCAACAGGTAACATGAATTACTTACAAGGTGCTTTAAGAATGTAACATTGAACATATATTGAAAATATCATATGATGTAAACAAAAACAAACTGTCTAGCATCAAGAATACTATAGCGTATAATTCCAAATCTGGAATAGCATGAAACTACAAAAAACAATTTCCATTACAGCCATATCAGTTGCCTTGCTTGCGACATCATGTACAACTAGCAACGAACCTATAACGGAGGCCGCGGCCACTTTAGGCCCTCCTCAAGTACGTATCTCAGGCACTACACCTGAACCAACTATCCTTTCTAAACTGAAACAGGAAACAAATATTGCACCAGTTACACCAACAATGGAAGGCTACAGTCCAGAAACATATCATTTATACAACACTCAGAATGGCGATACTTTACCTATAATAGCTCGACGCTTTATGGTTGATTCAGAACTTGTTTGGAGAGCAAACTTGAATCTGACACGGACTGATTTTCTAGATAAGGACACTCTGGTAACCGTGCCTGATTTGGATCTCAGTTCATCCATTGATCCTTATTGGATTATCCCTGATAGCGAGGTGGTATACGGACCAGGCCAAGTCAATCTAGATGTCCAGACGGAAGTTCAAGCTCACACCAAGGGATGGCTGTGGCAGGTCAAAGCCGGAAATGAATATCTAGATCCTGGATGGAAAGTTGTACAAGACATAGCCATGGAATATTCAGTAAATCCTAGAATATTACTAGCACTTATTGAATACCAAAGCGGTCTCCTCACAGGTATCAGCAGTACAGAGTCAATAGAACAATATCCATTAAATGTACAAAAATGGAAATTCGCAAAACTCCCTAACCAACTCATGTGGGCAGCTGAGCAGATTAACGCAGGTTACTACGGATGGAGGCACGGGCGCATCCAAGAACTTTCTCTTGCCGAAGGAGAAAAATACAAACTCGATCCCCGCCTCAACTCTGGTACCGTAGCAATTTACTCATTCTTTGCGCCTTTATATTCAACAGCACTGTTTGAACAAGCAGTAGGACCAAATGGATTTTCGGCAACATATGAACAGCTCTTCGGAAACCCATTTAATTTTGAAGTCGATCTAGTAGAGCCAGGTCTAACGCAACCTGAGATTACACTCCCATTTGAAACTGGTGTTGTGTGGAATTTTACTGGTGGGCCACATGCTGCATGGCGAGACTCAGCTCCTTGGGCAGCTATCGACTTCGCGCCAAAACTAGCTGAACCGGGTTGTGTTGAAAGCACCGACTGGATCGTCGCTCCTGCCTCAGGTGTCATAACGCGCATTGGAAATGGGATCCTAGCACAAAACTTGGATAATGACAGATCAGAATTAACCGGTTGGACACTAGTTTATGTACATTTATTACCGGAAAAATACAAGCTCAGGGTAGGTCAACAAGTCGAATACGGTGAACGCCTAGGACGACCCTCTTGTGAGGGAAATTTGGAAACCACCGGCACCCATCTACATCTAGCACGAAAATATAACGGTGAATGGATACCAGCTTCTGGCCCTCCAACTTTCTCTCTGGGTGAATGGGATGTTATAGGAGAGCATCGACCATATCGTGGTAAATTATATAATCGTTACAATGGCATCACAGTAATAGCCTGCGCATGCGTTAATGACAATCAAATTTCTATACCACCTAGATAACAGATATGGATATAATCACAACAAGGACAACATAATGGAAAAAATGAACTTTCTGTTTGGAACGGTTGGATCACCGATATCCACCCCCAAAAAGCCTGGAGGGTCAGTGGGAGCGATTGCACAAACCGCCGCATTAGGTCTTACCACACTAGAATTGGGATGGGTACACTCTGTCCGTGTTAAGGAGTCTACTTGCGACAAAATTAATTCAGCTTCTACAGAAAACAATATATCACTTAGCGTACATGCACCATATTTTATAAACTTAAATGCAAAAGATGATGAGTGGCCCAAAAGTCGCCAGCGTTTAATGGATGCAGCGCACTACGGAAATCTAGCCGGAGCCACTGACATAATTTTTCATCCTGGATCATATTTCGGTGCTCCCGCTAGCNNAGCGAAGTCTTGCCGTTAGTTATAGAAAGGCTAAATGGATGCGTTGAGGAGCTACGAGACACATCCAACCCAGTGACACTACGCCCAGAGACAATGGGTAAAAGTGCGATGCTAGGTTCACTCGATGACACACTTCAGCTTGCCAAAAATGTTCCAGGTGTTGCGCCATGTATAGATATTGCTCACTTACATGCCCGGAATGGTGATGGCACAATTAATACATACAAAGAATTTGAAGATATTCTTAAATCTATAAGTACGACACTAGGAAATAAAGAGCTTAATAATTTGCACATTCATATCTCCGGAATAGATTACGGTCCTAAAGGAGAACGAAAGCATTTGACTTTTGAAGAAGGAGACCTTAATTACTTTGATTTTCTGAAAGTATTATCCGATTACCATTGCTCAGGAAGACTACTGTGTGAAAGCCCAATAATGGAAGAGGATGCACTGTTGATCAAGAAAGCATGGCACAAGATATAAAAAGTTACCACTATTATATGAAAGCCCTAGTTAAAACAAAAGCGCAAGTTGGCCTTGAACTGAAGGAGGTTCCAATACCTGAACCAGGTCCAGACGACGTATGTATTCATATAATGAAAAGTTCTATTTGCGGGACAGATCTCCACATTTATGACTGGGATGATTGGGCATCAGCTAACATTAACATCCCTCTAACCATAGGACACGAATATGTGGGCATTATAGATAAAGTTGGCAGCAATGTGTCTGACTACTCTCCTGGTGATTTAGTGTCAGGAGAAGGTCACATAGTGTGTGGACGGTGCCGTAACTGTTTGGCAGGAAGACGACATTTGTGTAACAAAACGCTCGGAGTTGGCATTGATCGTCCAGGTGCCTTCGCAGAGTACCTTGCAATACCTGTGGACAATGTATGGAATTGCGATCGCAAAATACCTCTAGAAATACTGACTTGTTTCGATCCCTTAGGCAATGCCACACATGCAGCATTGTCTTTCAATGTGATTGGTGAGGACGTACTAATTACAGGAGCGGGACCAATTGGTCTTATGGCGGCTTCAATAGTACGTCATGCAGGTGCACGTCATGTGGTAGTCACCGATCCAAATCCTTACCGGCTTGCATTGGCGGAAAAGATGGATGTTACCATGGCTATAAACCCTCTTCAACAGGATCTGATAGAGATAATGGATTATCTAGATATGAAAGAGGGATTTGACGTTGGTCTAGAGATGTCTGGCAATCCAAAAGCACTAGATTCTATGTTGAAACATATGAGTCACGGAGGCAAGATAGCTTTGCTTGGATTACTGCCTGAGACTACAGTTACAGATTGGAACAAGGTAATTTTTCATGGATTAACAATTAAGGGTATCTATGGACGAGAGATGTTTGAAACCTGGTACAAAATGACTACTATGTTGCAATCTGGGTTAGACATCTCTCAAGTCGTAACACATCAAATAAGTTACAAGGACTTCACTGATGGTTTTGAATTGATGCGTTCAGGTCAATGCGGAAAAGTAGTTTTGGATTGGGAACAAATGTAAATGTTTGATCATATGCACAATCATATTCTGCAGGAACTAAAACACATTAAGGATTCTGGTCTATACAAAAACGAGAGGATAATTAATAGTCCACAACAGTCTAGGATTCTAGTACAGGGCGACCGAGAAGTAATTAACCTGTGTTCAAACAATTATCTAGGTTTAGCTAATCATCCGTCCGTAATTGCAAGTGCTCAAGACAGTTTTGAACACTGGGGGTATGGTATGTCTTCAGTGCGTTTCATTTGCGGAACCCAGTCAATCCATAAGACTTTAGAAGCTGCCACAAGCTCGTTCCTCGGTACCGAAGATACTATTCTTTACACATCTTGTTTCGATGCCAATACAGGATTGTTCGAGACGTTGCTTGATTCAGAAGACGCAATCATTAGTGACGAGCTAAACCATGCCAGCATCATCGACGGTATTAGACTGTGCAAAGCCAAAAGATACAGATATAGAAATGGCGATATGAAAGACTTAGAAAAGCAATTGAAACATTCAAGCACATCTAGATTTCGACTGATAGCTACCGATGGAGTATTTTCAATGGATGGAACAATTGCAAATCTAGAGCCAATATGTGACCTGGCAGAGAAATATCAGGCTCTGATAATGGTAGATGATTCGCACGCTATTGGAGTTCTAGGAAAATCTGGTCGTGGAACTCATGAGCACTGCCAAGTAATGGACCGCGTCGATATAATCACTGGAACATTTGGCAAAGCACTAGGCGGAGCAAGTGGAGGTTACACAAGCGGTAGACATGAAATCATATCTCTGCTAAGGCAGCGCTCTAGACCTTATCTTTTCTCTAACACCTTAGCTCCAAGCATAGTTTGTGCATCTTTAAAATCTCTAGAGATATTGTCCAAATCTAACGAACTGCTTCATAAGCTAGAGTCCAATACTAACTATTTTAGGCAAGGAATGTCTGAGATAGGTTTTGATATACCGGATGGCAAACATCCTATATTACCAATTATGTTAGGAGATGCACTAGTCGCACAAAACATGGCAGAACGTCTTCTAGAACTTGGAGTATACGTTGTAGGATTTTCGTATCCAGTTGTACCTAAAGGAAAAGCCCGCATACGTGTCC
>DCAJ01000123.1:24036-34672 GCA_002311455.1 Anaerolineales bacterium UBA1136
TCAAATTGCTGATTACTTATTTGGTGCAAATGTATCCATCATCAGATAAGGATCCCCCAAGGGATATAGCACAGGACATGTACATCCTCGATCAATATACTCGTTTACACGAGCACGAACTTCATCCGGTGTGCCAGTAGCACTAATACTCAAAACAAATTCATCAGGAACATACTGCATAGCCTTCATGATTTGATCCTTGCTAGCGGGCCAACCCAGTACATTCTGAACCTTATCAACAATATCAGCAGATACACCTGAGGCTTGAGCAATGTGTGGTTGCTGTGCCAAGTACTGAGTTAGTAATGTTTTTGCTCCCTCAATAGCCTTTGCTCGATCATCATGCACCGAGCATACTATCAATTGCGGACGATCAATGTCTTCCACATCACGACCAACACGTTTAGCTCCATCTTCTAATTGTTGCATTGCCCTATCATTATAATCCGGTGGCACGCAATAATTTAGTAGAACACCATCAGCAATCTCGCCTGTTAGCTCCATCATTTTTGGCCCGGTAGCTCCAATATAGATAGGTACATTCCTTGGCTCACGTCGACCATGAACCACATCAAGCTCTACTCCTGTAAGTTGATGAAACTCACCTGTAAACGTGACATTTTCCAAAGCAAGTAGACTGCGCAGCAGCTGAACAGTCTCTCTCATGGCCAACAGAGGTTTACGACGACTGATCCCCACGTTAGCTGCTAAAGGATCCCACCATGCTCCTATTCCACAAATAATCCGATCAGGTGCAAGATCATCTAAAGTAAGTAATGTTGAAGCCAGTAGTCCAATGTTGCGTGTCCAATTATTTATTACACCAGAGCCAACCTTTAACATACTGGTGTTCGCTGCAAAAGCTGCCATTGGTACTATAGCATCCCTTACTAACCTGCTTTCTGCCTGCCACACTGCCTCGAAACCCTTCTTCTCTGCATACTGAGCATATTTGATGCCATCACGCAAAGAGTGAGCATCCTGTAGATAAAGTGCTACCCTATCCATGTCCCTGCACCTCCTGTTGTGTATGTAACGCCATATGTTTTAGTCGTCTAAGATCTTCTGGATCATCAATATCAAATTCAACATTGGGAAGACGACATATATATAATTCAGCCTTAAGGCGATTAGCTTCCTTTTTATGAGCCTTGAGACTGCCTTGTCCAAACTGGTACCGTAACATTCCGGGCGGTCTTACAAAAAGTGCGTTAGTGCCAACACCATGTTGATCAGGCACAATCATTACCACCCTATCAGAATCTTTCACAACGATCATCTTTTCCACATCCCGCTTAACCAGTAATGGTAAATCTGCAGGTAATATTAATAATCCTGTAGCACCAAGCGACATAGTCACGAGTGTTGCCTGATGTAATGCGCTGTTTAAGTCTGAATGACTATCTTCTTTTACTATAGAAACTCCCTGATTGGCGGCCAATCTTAGAACACTGTCATCCTTACTTATTACTATTATATTTTCAATAAATTCTGATTCGGTCAGCATATTCAGGGTGCGTAAGAGCAAATTACGGATAAGGTCTTGCCTATCTTGTGCAGAAAGCACATCAGACAAGCGGCTTTTGCTACAATTTAGATGCTTGACCGGAACAATTGCCCAATTATTCATGACACTCAAATATGTGTAGCTCCAATTTCACTGGCAAAATCTATAATATTTTTTGCGAGACGTTTCTTCGATTCTATCGAAGTCATAATTGTTTCTGTTACTAGCACACGTTGCCCAAGTTCTTCTATCTTACTGGACTCATCAGCATCTGTTATATCAATGACAAAACCATCTAGAGCATCTTCATATCCTTTAGCAACAGATAATGCTGATGGATTGCAACCCAATTCGCGCATCATCTTAGCTGCTGGACCCTTGATGGCTTGACCACCTACTATTGGAGATACAGCGATTATGGGTACTACAACATCCCGCAATTGATTACGAACACTTGGTAGAGACAATATAGGCGCTATACTAACATATGGATTAGATGGACAAATTATTACTGCTTTAAGATCCTGTTCCTTTAAAGATTCAGATGCAAGCGGATTAAACACAGCATTTTCTATACCTTCAAATTCAAATCCACGCACTTTGGGTGAGCATCCAAGACGAACAAAATACTCCTGAAATGGGATGAGGCCTATATCTGTATCCACCATAGTACGTACAGGATCATCACTCATTGGCAATACTCGTACAGATGTTCCCATTTTTGCACAAAAATCTGCTGTTATAGCACCCAATTTTTCACCAGAACGCATGCGATGCGTACGTTCTATATGTGTCGCCAAATCACGATCTCCTAAGCGAAACCAAGTATCACCACCTATTTCCCGAAGTGCTTCTAGAAAGTTCCAACTTTCTGACTCCAGACCCCAACCTGTCTCCAAATTATGAAGATCACACAATGTATACATTACTGTGTCCAAGTCTGGACATATATATAGACCTAAATACTCAAAGTCGTCAGCGGTGTTTACTACAACTGTTAGCTTGCCAGGCCCAAGTACTTCTGCGAGTCCTTGGGCCAATTTGGCGCCACCTACCCCACCAGCCAAAGCTACAACCGACCCTATAGCCACCTAGTAACCTCAGATAACGAAAAACGTGACGGTATCTTACCAGCCTCATCTGGATAACCTACGGTAACAAGAGCTTGTGGATGCCAATCCTGTGGCAGTTTTAGAGTATCTATTACTGTGTCAGCACAAAACAAAGGAGCACACCTCCAACAAGCACCTAATCCCATTGCATGAGCAGCCAACAAAAGATTCTGGACTGCCATAGCTGTACTCTGGACGGCCATCAGCAGTTCAGCATTATTTCTATGCTCATCTAAATATACATCCATATCGGACATGCTTAAGCAAACTACAATGACTGTTGGTGATCCAATTATTAATTTTAGCGATTTAGCAACATCACGTTCAATGATTTCTGGGTCGTCACCATCCTTTGTGCGATCGACACGCAACCTAGCTCCCATAGCATTAGCAAGATTTTCTTTATGACAAGCATCTTGTAACACTGCAAATCTCCAAGGTTGCCTATTATGGGCAGAAGGAGCCCATATGGCAGCTTCAAGCAATGTATGCAATAAGTCGTTCTCCACTGAATCAGTAAGATAACGACGAATCGAGCGCCGTCTTTTTAATATCTGCTCAAACAAGAAGCACCCGCCTGACCCTATTGCACATGACAGTTAATATCCCAAACGTAGTCTATTTTTCATAACTCTCCAGTAGAGCTAAAGCTATGATCTCAGATATGTATCTATTGCCCTCAGGCATCAAATATATAGAGTCTGCCCTGTATTTATCTAGGTCGACTTCGTGCAAATCTACAACAACGAATCTATCTAAATTACCAAATCGTTCCACCAGACTAGAACCCAGTATATCTCCTCTAAGTTCAAGTATACGCTTTAAATCATATATTCTTATCCCATACATGAAATCAAATCAGGAACGAATTTGTAAGTTACTCTGATCTCACCACCGTAACCATCATACGGTCCACCTGTATATTTCATGGAAAGATGATCTATCATTTCACGCGCACCTTCCTCGGTGATCTCGACCACCCTGCCACGTATCTGAATGTAACGATATGGATTTTTAGGATCTGAAATAGCCATAGCAACTAGACCACTACGACGCATAGCTTTATCTTTCACTCTTCCCCGAGCACTGTTCAAAATAACATATTCACCATCATAATCAAACCATAATGGCGTCACGTGAGGAGTTCCATCTTTCAAAGACAAAGCTAAGTTTGCAAAAGCCCTTTTGTCCCAAGATAAGAGATCCTGATATTTTTCTGATATCGCAGTAGACATACAACCTCCTGATTATCGGAATAAATCTTCTTGTTTGTTGCGTAATAAATCAGATGCCTTTCCTGTAGACAATGGATAAGGCACTCCCCGAACATGTACTACCGGTCGCATCTCATCACCCTGACCCATCAATACGGAGGCTGCAGCTGCAATTTCATCAGCTAGACCTATCTGGGTTATCTTAAGATCTGTTCCAAATATATCGGGGCGACCACGCAAGTCCAGCAAAGCGGGTAGGCCTGCAGAACCCAAAGCCACTCCTACTGTACCATTTCGCCAAGCACGACCATGGCTGTCATTGATGATGATCCCCACGCAAACCCCTGTTTCTGTCTCTATTCTATTCCGGATTTCACCGCAAATCTTATCTGGGTCAGTAGGCAAAAGCAATACACGAGAATGTCCTTCACTCTGATCTATATTAGAACTATCTACTCCAGCATTAGCTAGAACGAAACCAAGCCGATGCTCGGTAACCAGAATCCCTGTACTTTTGCGCACCACATCAGTCGATTCTGACAAAATGACCTCGACCAACCTGGGGTCTTTTTCAACTTCATCGGCTAAGCAACGAGCATATTCTGACGGAATGACTTTCTCCAAATCTACATATCTGTCCTCTGCCTTAGAAACAATTTTTTGCGTTATAACAATCACGTCACCTGGCTCGAGTACAATTTCGCTACGATCTAAGGCAGTTTCAACAATTAGTGTAATGTCATCACCTGGACTTACTGAAGGTATATCCAATAGCGCCGTCAGTACAAGCCGCTCCATTGCAGTCATCAGAAAAACTTGGAAGTGCTCAAATTAAAGATAGACAGTACCGAAATAACCTTTATCATTTTTCAGATCTAGAAATACCAGTAACTCTAATTCCTGCATCCTTAATCCTATAATGTTTGTTCAAACTAATAAGCACTGGGGTGAGAGATTCAATCGCAATAGCATTTACCAACGAACCAGCATGGAGTCCAGACATGCCAGCCGCCTCTACCAGGGTGATCACCTCTTCACAGGCTGTAGCATCATTGCCACACACCAACACATCACAATCAATGTCCCTTTCCGGATCTCGCAGGTGCGCAGCCGAGATATTTTGAAAGGCAGATACTACCCTAACATCTGGGCCGAGTATTTCTTGTGCCTCCAACCCAGCAGCGCCACCTGAAGGTAGATGAACATGAGCTACCTTTAGGGGCACTAGAGGTACAGTCACATCTACTAATACCTTGCCTTGTAAAGATTCCTTTAGGTCCAACAAAGTTTCTCGATGTGCACTATATGGAACTGTGAGCACACCAATTTGACATGCTTTTGCAGCACCCAAATTATTCTTACCTACCAACTGTTTTTTTTCATCTGGAACTCGAAGGTTAAGTTCAGCAGCTTTGCCCAAAGCTTTATCCAAAGAGCGAGAACCAATCGTGACTGGATATCCAGCATACACCCAGCGTAAAGCTAACCCACTACCCTCTGCACCGGTTCCACCAATAATTGATATTGAAGGTAACATAAAATTTGTTGTACTATTAAGTATTAGAAAACCGCTTCCATGCTGCACCAGCCAGCTCTCTGCTACGTTTAGTAATTTCAACTTCATCAAGAAATAGAAGTTGTCTGTCTCGCATAAGTACTTTGCCACCACAGATAGTAGTATTTACCATCCCAGCTTCGAACCCGAAAATGATATGCCAGGGCAAATTATCGTAACTAAGTGGAGTTGTAGCTTCATAATCGACAATAATTATATCGGCATATGCACCCACTTCCAGTACACCCACGGGAACCTCATGAAATAATCGACTTGCTAATGCAGAATTATTGCTAACACCCATATCGACGATAGTATTACCTGTAACCCTGCGGGGGTCCAAATTAGACACCTTATGAAGCAAATAGGCCATTTTCCAATCTGCCCACATGTTGTTTGAAAAACCATCATTGCCCAGACCTACTCGTATGCCGTTATTTAACATATACTCGACATCAGCTGTCCCAACTCCATTATTCATATTGGAACGTGGCTGATGAGTTACCCATGTTCCAGTCTCGGACAATATGTCTGTTTCATTAGGACTAATATGCACACAATGTGCAGCTATTGTATCAGGACCGAGTATTCCAAATTTCTGCAGACGTTCGACTACCCTTAATCCTGATTTCTCCATACTATGTTCCTGATCAGCGTTATGTTCTGCCACATGAATATGAAAACCGACTCCATCGGGCACAGCCGTACTACAAGCTTCGAGAGTAGTATCACTAAGTGACATAGATGCATGCAAACCAAACATACCTCTAAGACGACTGTGTCGGTCTCCATTACCTATAGATTTAATGAATCGCAGATTCTCTTCTATGCCTGCTTTTGTGTAGCTTGCTCCGTGCCTATCAGAAACTTCATAGCAGAGTACCGAACGTAGACCAGACTGATTCACTGCTTCAGCAATAATATCAAGAGATCCATCCACATAAGAAGCACTAGCATGATGATCAATCAAAGTAGTAGTGCCATGCTTGACGGCATCCAAAAGACAGACAAGAGCACCAAACCTAACATCTTCTTCAGTTAACACCTGATCCAATTTCCACCAAAGTCGTTCTAGTATTTCCGGAAAATCTCTTGGAGGATTGCCAGGTATTGACAATCCCCGTGCAAATGCTCCATAAAAATGGGTATGAGCACATATGTTACCTGGCATTACCAAATTGCCACGTGCATCAATTACTTTCTTGTCTGGATACTTGTTTAACAAATCAACGGTATCACCTATGTCAACTATACGAGCATCCTCAACCAACAATGCACCATCTGTAATTATTCTGCCATCATGACCCCAAATCACTATTTGTCCATTAGTAATCAGCATTAGACATACCTCCACCCCTGTAAATCTCTGTCTATAAAAACGCTATCCGAATATGTCCGCAAACAAGAATTGTCACAAAGATACCTAACACCATACACAATGAATGACTGTAGATCAACAACTTGGGCTTCTAACATAAACATAACAATGCTAAACCACCCGGAAGATACAGAAGAAACTATTCTTCATTCTACTATCCCCAATGACTCATTTCTAACGTAGCATAGTATTCCATTTGCAACGCCTTGTGCCACTGTAGATGCATTATTGGTTATCATATCTCGATCTAGATTCATGAATCCAACCTCTATAATTGCAGCCGGGGTCTTCGCATTCACTTCACGAAATGCATGATAATACTGCATATCATACGTAATACTGCCAGGGTGAAAATTCATTTTAGTGGCGGCTTCATAACGCCCTATAATACAGCTTACCAGGCTATTGGATTCTACTGGAGTCTGTGTCTCCAAAGATGCAGTCACCTTATAGCCTGTAGCCTCGTCATTAATATAATCGCAGGAATCAGCATGTATCGAAACAAGAGCTCTAGCTGAGTAGTTGGTCAGACGATCATCAAATTCGTTGAGAATATCCACGTCAAATCCTTCCGAATATAATGTATCCTTGACTTGTTCTGCAATATTCAAGTTTATCTCCGCCTCCGTAAGACCATCCGGACATACGGCCCCTGAGTCATTGCCACTATGGCCAGCAACGATACCAATAAGTTCCCTAGGTTCTGGTGTATTAGTTGGAGGTAAAGGACTGGCATTACGTCCTACTCTGGTAGCCATAGCTCGCGCAATATCACGAGCCGCACTGCGAGGCAGCACTGAGGCAGGTGTCCACAATGTGAAAGCAGTGGCAACGACCATCCCAACCAATAACACTACTCCTATATATCTTACTATCTCGAGGAATCCTTTCCCAAACCCGATTCTATGCTCTGGCAAGTGTTCATAATCCATTTGGCTAACCCTACATTCTAGTCTATTTTCAGACAAATCATCTTAAGTCTCTGTCGCAAGAATAGTGCCGTATATTATTGCAAAGTCACAAATGGAAATAGTTGACATTCACGGCCACAGCTATATAATAACCATTTAGTGATCGCTGTATTGTATAGGTAATTTCTGTACGTGGATAATTGTATGTATAACAAAAGGGGACATTAACCTGCCGGTTGCTTTAATAACTAGGACTGCTTCGTTGACATTCAACGATCCGTCTTCAAAGGCCAAACGACTAAGAGCGAGCATATGTTCCGCAAGGTTTCGGTCGCCCGCTTTTTGTAATTCCGTGTGGCCTTTTATATTATCC
Organism: Anaerolineales bacterium UBA1136; assembly: GCA_002311455.1. Classification (GTDB taxonomy): domain Bacteria; phylum Chloroflexota; class Anaerolineae; order Anaerolineales; family UBA11657; genus UBA11657. Next base: position 32,087 of record DCAJ01000123.1, read on the forward strand.
TTATAGGAGTAGTTTCTGGATAGTAATATGACAACATCGACTCTAAATTCACCTGAATATCATGCCGTGCACATACCGGCAACTAGGTCACTGGAGGCTTCCGTAGGCAATACACCTCTAGTAAGGCTGCGACATGTGACTCGTGAGGTGCCAAAATCTGTACAAATATACGCTAAGACCGAGTGGACCAACCCAGGAGGATCTGTTAAAGATCGGGCAGCACTATTTATAATAAGAGATGCAGAAAAGTCAGGTCACCTCACACCAGGCATGACTCTGCTTGACTCTACTTCTGGCAACATGGGTATTTCATATGCTACCTTTGCAGCCGCACGCGGATATCAAGTCACATTGTGCCTACCAGACAATGTTAGTCCTGAACGAAAGAAAACGCTACAGGCCTTAGGTGCTGAATTGATCTTTACCGATGCAATGGAAGGTTCAGACGGTGCAATAATTCAGGCACGTGAAATGGTAGCCCAAAATCCTGACAAATACTATTATGCAGACCAATACAATAATCCTTCCAGTTGGCATGGACATTATCATACTACTGGTCCAGAAATAATCGACCAGACACAAAATCGGATTACGCACTTTCTATGTGGACTGGGAACTAGTGGAACCATGATGGGTGCTGGTCGTTATATGAAAGAACATGACGACAAAATAAAGATAATCGCAATACAGCCGGAAGGACCTTTTCACGGTATAGAAGGATTAAAACATATGGAATCCTCGATTAAACCAGGGTTCTATGATGAACATCTACCAGACACACATTTACCAATACGTACTGAAGATGCCCTCGACATGACTCGTCGGCTGGCAAGAGAAGAGGGTCTGCTAGTAGGAATATCATCTGGAGCAGCCGCTTTTGCTGCCGTAGAGTCTGCCAAAACCCTCAAAGAGGGTGTGATCGTTACTATATTTTGTGATAACGGGTACAAATACTTATCAGATAGATTATGGACAGATGGAAATGATTAGTAATGGCTTTATATTTACCTGAAGATATATACAAACAAGTCACTGGGAATTTGATAGATGCGTACCCTAATGAAGGTGCAGGATTTCTTATTGGAAAAGTACGAGACGAGCAGCGTGACGTGTGCATGATTCTTGCACTACATAACGAATCGGAGACAAATGAAGCACGTAATCGTTACAAAATAAAAGCAAATGCTTATGTTGAAGCTGAAAGTACTGCAGAAAAGCATGATCTTGATCTAATTGGTGTTTTCCATTCTCACCCAGATCACCCGGCCAAACCCTCAGAGTACGATCGCGAGTTTGCTTTACCTTGGTGGTCATACTTGATAGTATCTGTCTACAAAAACAAAGTAGATCACGCAACGTCTTGGGTGCTCAGTGACAACCGAGATCATTTTATCGAGGAATTACTAAATATCGAGTAATACTCGCGCATACAAAATAAACACAAAAGGATATTCAAAATATGGCTACTATTCAAATCCCAACACCATTGAGAACATATACAAACGGAGAGACAGAAATCACAATAAAGGGTAATACCGTTGGAGAAGCTCTGCATGACCTTACTACTCAACATGTTGCACTCAAACAGCATCTTTACAATGAGGATGGTAAGTTACGTGCATTTGTCAACATATTTGTAGATGGAGACGACGTGCGCCATCTGAATGGAGAAAGCACTGCCATCAACGCAGATTCGAGCTTAAGGATTGTTCCTTCAGTAGCAGGAGGACTTGTGTATCAGCATACTATCAATATGAGGAAATCCCAATGAGTATATCAGTTAATAGCACCCCAGCCGATGACGTACAACTAAGTAATGATGAAATATTTCGTTACAGTCGTCATCTGATAATGCCGGAAGTTACACTATCTGGTCAAAGAAAACTAAAGGCGGCCAGAGTGCTATGTGTTGGTACAGGAGGGCTTGGCTCACCGGTAGCTCTATACTTAGCTGCAGCTGGAGTGGGAAACATTGGTCTGGTAGATCACGACGTAGTAGAAGCTAATAACCTTCAACGTCAAATTATTCATGGCACATCTACAATAGGAAAATTAAAGGTTGAGTCCGCTAAGGATCGTATGCTCGACATCAATCCCCATGTTAAAGTTTCGGTGCATAATACTCTGTTTACCTCGCAAAATGCACTGGAATTAGCCGAGCCTTATGATTTAATTATTGATGGTACCGATAATTTTCCTACTCGCTATTTAGTTAATGATGTCTGTGTGTTACAAAACAAACCGAACGTATACGGTAGCATATTCCGTTTTGAGGGACAGGTTTCAGTATTCTGGGCTGAACATGGTCCATGCTACCGATGTCTTTTTCCTGAACCACCGCCTCCTGGTCTAGTTCCATCTTGTGCCGAAGGTGGAGTATTAGGAATACTTCCTGGAACAATAGGTACAATGCAAGCAACTGAGGCAATTAAGTTAATCGTAGGTATCGGTGAGCCACTAATTGGCAAACTGCTTCTTTATGATGCCTTAGCCATGAGCGTTGACACGGTAAGGCTAAAAAAGAGTCCGGACTGTGTAATTTGCAGCTCGCAACCAACCATCACTAAACTTATAGATTACGAACAA
>DCAJ01000123.1:34803-35057 GCA_002311455.1 Anaerolineales bacterium UBA1136
AAACAAATTTGATGCAGGAGACAAATTAAGACTAATAGATGTGCGGGAAGATTTCGAGTGGGATATAGTGCATTTGCCTCAGGCAGAATTAATTCCTATGGGGGATTTACCTGGCAGGTTAAGTGAGTTTGATACTACCGATGAGCACGTGATAATGTGTCGCACAGGAGGTCGTTCTGCACAAATGTTGCAGCTACTAGTAAGTGCTGGAATCACTAAAGTGAAGAATCTCAAAGGCGGTATTCGAGCATGGG
>DCAJ01000123.1:35195-44313 GCA_002311455.1 Anaerolineales bacterium UBA1136
GCTTGGGAAGCTGACGTTCTACCACTGAACTACACCCGCAACATTTAGATTATAAATCGCACCTATTCTCTCTCAAGAAACCACACCCATCCATCAGATATACCAGATGCAAACACAAACAGACATCCTAGCAACGTAACATACCAACCCAAACCAATTTCTGGAACCACACCATAAAAAGTTCCCATTGCTGGGCGGATCAGTAACAATGCTCGCAATGCTCCATACCCGACTAAAGCAGCTACAATCCCCTGTGTTAGCATCATCCAACGCCAACTCCTCCAATACCACAACGAGACTGTCATTATCAGGGTAACCACTACTAATACAATCTGTAACTGTACCATCAAGTCAGTACGAAAGTACAGAATGTCCGGGTAACTCGGCATCATAATCATTGTCCCCAGTCCTGCAATAACCAACAACCATCTCCATACACCACCATCAAATGTTATTTCAAAAGTTAACAGAACAGCAAGAGATACTAAAGCCAGAAAATGCAATCGGCCTATCGCAATACTACCGTCTTGCACTTGAGGAAGCAGCATCACCCAGTCAGCCAAATCATATGCACCCATACTTAATGCAGCAGCATGATGAGGAACCCAAGGCAAAAAATAACCCAACCATATCAACGTTAGACCTACTAATTTCAGGTTCCGCTGCGAAAAATAGTTTGATACGCTATGATGCATCATTTACCGATATTCTATCATCTACTTGATCCTATACCAATTTGACATCATATCAGATATAAACCGCAACTGACTACCACAATAGAGATACTAATCCAATAGTGCTTGCGGTCCTACTCCTGTAACCACCAGACCAGCCAGATTTATTGCCCTAGTAGCTGCTTCTTGTGGAAGAACTCCATGAGACAATCCTGCCAACGTAGCACCACAGAACGTATCTCCGGCTCCTGTCGGATCAAGCTCTGTCACCAATCTTGCCGGAATAGTGCCAGAAAACTCATCGGTCAAAACAATCGCACCACTTCGCCCTAAGGTTACAAAAATGAGTTTTCCCGGGTCCGCCACTACAGTAGCTACTGAACCAAATAATCCGGTAGCCTCATTCTCATTCATGAAAAATATTTCGGCTTCCTTCATCAATTTTAGAACAGCTTGAGGCTCATGCTGCACCACATACGAGTATGTGCCAGCCGAAATCAACTGAGCTCCACGTGAGCGACACTCCTCAAGAAAATGTAACTGACGCTCAGCACTGCTCAATGCTGCCAAATGTACCATCTTATATCCTGACAAATCTGATGGTAAATCTTCTGGATCAAATTTGATCTCTGCCCCCCATTCTAATGAATTGAGTGTGGCCACATCATTGCCATGATGTGTGATTTCCATTCTTGGTAATTCATCTGGTAATACTTCTGGCCCAAACCAATCCAAGCAATCATCTACTTGTTTCAACATAGATGGCATACGGATAGGGCGCGGTGCAAACAATTCTACTGATGCACCAACACTCTGAGCAGCTATGGCAGTATACATTCCTGCACCACCCACAGTATGAAAAGATTTGCTGCCCAGATGCAATTGGTCGAGAGATACCACTCCGACGACTAGTAGATCAAGAGTAATAGTATTATGAATCACTTGTTCAATGACCACACTATCTGAAGGCCTTCTAATGTCAGCCATGGAGCCACAACATCTATGATATCGGATTCTCTGGATATAGTTTCAGCTAATCCTCCAGTACCAATAACCTTCATATCTGAACCTAACTCTAACCGAAAGCGCTCCACCATATACTGGACCAGACCCACATATCCAAATAGCAGACCAGATTGTATAGCATGCCGTGTATTGCGCCCAATTACATTCGGCGGACGAACAATATCAACTCGAGGCAATTTGGCTGCTCGATGGAACAAGGCATCAGCAGCTATTTCTATCCCCGGAGCTATTGCACCACCCAAATATTCACCAGAGTCAGAAATAGCGTCGAAAGTAGTAGCTGTTCCAAAGTCAACAATACATGCTGGATAGCCATACAATGCTCGTACAGCAGCTGCATCAACAACTCTATCAGCACCAACCTGACGTGGATCGTCGCAACGAATTGACACTCCAGTTTTTACACCTGCGTCCACCACTATCGCATCTAACTCCAAGTATTTGCTAAAGGACTCCAATAATCCACTGGTTAATGTGGGCACAACTGAAGCTACAATTGCTCCCCGAATATCTTCCTTTTTCAAACCTGAATGACGGAGAAGCCCTAGCATCTGGAGACCAAATTCATCACTAGTTCTTTCGATCACGGTAGCTATTCGCCATCGTGGGCCAAGCTTTTTACCATCGAACACCCCTAATGTAATATGTGTATTGCCGATATCAACTGCTAGTAACATATCCCCATCCATATTATGAATCCTCCAGCACTATATTATCAATAAGAACAACTGATCCTATTTTGACAGCAATACTACACAAAGCTGTGTCCGACACATGCTGCAATTCTTGTAGAGTGTCAATACCTGCTACCGACACATATAATGGCTGTGCCAACGGCTCAGAGCATAGAACATCTGCAATTATTGTCCGTAATCTACCCGCATCACTCTCACCATTAGAAAAAGCATCTTGAGATTCACATAGAGATCTATATAAGACTACAGCAGCGTTCCTTTCAACTGAATTTAAGTGAATGTTGCGTGAGGACAATGCCACACCATCTGAATCGCGTACTGTTGGACATATTATCACATCCATTGTAAACCCAAGATCGACAACTAAACGCTTGATTATGCATGATTGCTGCGCATCTTTCTGACCTAAATATAAGCGGTCTGGTATGAATACAATTAGCAGTTTTGTGACTATAGTAGCTACTCCACGCATATGGCCAGGTCTCCGAGCACCCTCCAAGTGACTACTCAGTTTGTCAACAGTAACATATGTCTGGTATCCATCAGGATACACTTCTTTAGTATCAGGAATCCATACGAAGTCAACTTTTTCTGATTCTAGTATACCTAAATCATGGTCATGATTCCAGGGATAAATATTCAAATCCTCTTCCGGACCAAATTGGATAGGATTTACAAAAATGCTAACTGCTACATAATCATTCTGCTTTCGTGCAGTCCTAACCAAAGACAAGTGTCCCTCATGCAGGGAACCCATAGTAGGGACTAGACCAAGTGAACCTGACACATTTCGTAAATTCCTTCTAAGTTCAGGGAGTGAGGTCAATATCTTCATAATGCAATACTGGATGCGGATCGGACCAACTTACACAATATGGTATTCACGGGAACAGGAACGCCCAAACTTATACCAATCCTTGCGACTGCACAATTTATGAAGTCTATTTCCGTTGGTACGCCACGAAGCACATCTTGAAGCATAGAAGAACGATTTTCAGATGTTAATGATGCCACCTCCCGCGCTCGCTCCGACACATCATATGGAATCTTAATCCCTTTCGCCAATGCTACTGCAGCAGTTTCAATAGCAGCTGCAGTCATCAACTGTTCTGAGTCAGGATTAGCTAGTAGTTCTCCGTTTCTAACACGCAGAAGCGCTGTTACAGCATTAATGCCTGAGCTCACAGCAAGCTTACCCCAAACCAAACCCTGCAAATCATCAGTTATAACTATAGGAAAACCAGCCGTCTCAAATACTTTGACTAATTTTGACAAACGATCTCTCTTATATGTGGTTGTTCCCAGATAGGTGTCCCCACCTCCTGCGTACCGTATATGTCCAGGACCAACAAGCTCTGCCCCCTGTGTGGTCACCCCAGCAACCAACCTTTCCACTCCTAAATATCTAGATAGCCTCTCAAAGTTACCCAAACCATTCTGTAAAGTAATGACAAGACCATAATCGCCGATCATTTCTAGAGCAACAGACCCAGCCGAACTAGTTTGCCAACTTTTCACCAGTATCAGTATGTAGTCAACAGTTGGAATTTTTTCCGATTTAAGATGAGCCTGTACCCAAACCGTTTCTTCCTTACAGGTGTCTTCTACTAGAACACCTCTGTCATTAATTGATTCTATACCTTGTATCCACGAACCTACCATAAATACATCAGCGTGGGGACGAAGTCTAGCACCAAAAAGACATGCTAAAGCTCCTGTTCCAATTATTGCTATGCGCATCTACCTTACCTCAACAACCGAAACTTTTAATCAGCTGCCATTCAAATCGTCCAAAAACAACTGCCATTCATCTTCCGATATCAAGGATGAATGTTCCTGAGCCGGAAACTTCTCATCTCTAACATCACATATATATTGCTCAACCGCCTCTGTTATCACTGCGCGCAAGTTAGCATATTTCTTCACAAATTTTGGGGTGAAACTATCAAACAACCCTAGCAGATCATAGGTAACCAGCACCTGCCCATCACATCCTACTCCAGCCCCAATTCCTATTGTAGGAATACTTAATCTCTCGGTAATTAATCTTGCAACTCGTGTTGGCACTGATTCCAAAACAATGGCAAAGCATCCGGCTTCTTCTAATGCTAGTGCATCTTCCAGCAATGACCGTGCCTTAGAAGCCGTATTACCTTGGATCCTATAACCTCCAATTTGATGTACCGATTGTGGCATAAGTCCAATATGTCCCATTACAGGAATGCCGGCTCGTACAATTGCTCTCACAGTAGATTCCATATGAAAACCACCTTCTAGTTTCACGCTATTCATCCCGGCTTCGGAAAGAAAACGACCCGCATTTCGCACAGCCTCATGCACATCCACCTGATATGAAAGAAAAGGCATATCACCAACAAGGAATGCACGTTGCGTACCTCGAGCTACTGCCTTGCAATGATGCAGCATTTCGTCCATGTTTACTGAAAGAGTAGTTTCATGCCCTAGTACAACCATTCCAAGTGAATCTCCAACTAATATCAAGTCAACACCACCTGCATCCAAAGACTTGGCAAACGAATAGTCATATGCAGTCAGTGCTACAATTTGATGTCCTTGCGCTTTTTTGTTTTGCAAATCCTTAAGTGTTATTTTCTTTTTGGTTGTAGCTAAGTTACTGACTGCACTCATCTGATATCCTCCATCCTTGATAATAAACAAAAACCCCTCGCTATGCGAAGGGCTGGACATTTAACCATCTGCCCACAACCAATATGGTTGTCTAACAGATTATTAGGATTGCCACTAACTTAAACAATTTTAGTGGCACATTTCTATTGTCATCCAGCCGTCTCGCTCAAACATGATGCCAGCGGCAACTACAGTATAATCGCTTGATTGGCTATTAGTCAACAAATGTGTGAATGTATAATGGAGCATTAGTTTGTCACGAAATAGGAGCTGATATGATTAATCCACGAATTTCAAAGCTTGCACACCTCCTTGTTGATTACTCAACAGACGTTCAACATGAGAATCAGGTGCTCATCTGGGCTCCAGGGAGCACCACAAGCATGCCATTGTTGTTAGCTATTTACGAGAGAGTGCTAGAACGTGGAGGTCACCCTCATATTGCGCCTTATCTACGGGGAGCTGAAGATATATTCTTCGAGCACGCGCAAAATCACCAACTTGATTATGTATCGCCACTTTACAAGCTAGCGGTAGATACTTTTGACGTCATTATTCGTGTGGAGGGTATGAATAATACTCGTGAACTTTCTCATATAGACCCTGCAAAACAGGTACGACAGCGCCAAGCTTACAAGCAAGTACAACAAACTTATCTAGAACGAGGAGACAAAGGTGATCTGTCCTGGACCGTGACACTGTTTCCTACCAATGCGCTTGCCCAAGAAGCAGATATGAGCCTGCGTAGTTATCAAGATTTTGTATATGAAGCTTGTCATGTAAATGGGGACATGAATCCCATCAAGCATTGGCAATCTGTGCAACTACAGCAAGATCGTTTCATAGAGTGGCTGCAAGGACATGATTTGGTAGAAGTTAAGGGAAGTAATATTGATTTGTCTTTCTCAATCAAAGAACGGGATTTCATTAATGCTTGTGGAAAACACAACATGCCTGACGGTGAAATATTTACGGGTCCCGTAGAAACATCAGTAAATGGACATGTGCATTTTACCTACCCTGTTACTGTAGGTGGACGCGAAATAGATAATATTGAGTTGAAATTTGATGAAGGTAAGGTTGTTCAAGCAACTGCATCCAAAAACGAAGATTACTTAATACAAATGCTAGACACTGACATGGGGGCTCGTTATTTGGGAGAATGGGCTATTGGAACAAATTATGGAATTAACCACCACACCAAGCAGATATTGTTTGATGAAAAGATGGGTGGAACAGTACATATGGCTATTGGCTCCGGATATCCACTCACAGGCAGTAGAAATGTGAGCGCTATACACTGGGATATGATATGTGATATGAAATCAGATGGGGAAATCAAAGTAGATGGAGAACTGATTTATAAGTCAGGAAAGTTTCTAATCTAGTAGTTCAACGGTTGCAAATCATTTACTTTTCTCCTCAGATGACAGTGCACGGGTATTCTGAGTTAGTAGAACTCCAATAAATACTGCGGCGGCACCCATAATCTGCAAACGATCTAATTGCTCCAGCAAAATATAATGTGCTAGCACGGCAGTAATGACAGGCTGACCCAGCATTATTGGAGCAACAATAGCTGCTGACAGCTTTCCGAGAGTATATGTTATTGCCAGCCAAGCGCCAGCTGTCATTACCGTTCCTAACAATACAAATATCAAGTAAGTTGATAGAGAGTATCCACTGATAGGATACTGCAATATTAGTGCTATTATTCCCAAAACACATGAAGAGCTACAAAGAACTATAAAAAAAATGAGACAGTATCAATGTAATAACGTGACTTCTGCCCAACTAGAAGAAATATAGCATAGAAAAGACCTCCAATTAGTCCATAAAGTGACCCTGTACCTGACATTACGGAGTGACCCCAATCGATTTCCAAAATCAATGCAGAACCTGCTAGTGCCAATACTAGTCCAAACCAAAAGCGACTACCCAACTGTTCACGAAAAAATAACATGGCGCCCAATCCAACCCATACAGGTGAAGTGTTCACCAAAAAGGTAGGATTTGATGCACCAGCAAGAGTAACTCCCGTTGCCCACAAAGCATTGTCTAAGGCAAAGGCAACTCCTGCAACGACTGCAAAAAAAATATGTTGCGCTTTTATCGATTTGTAGGAAATACGTTTACGCAAAAATGGTACAGAAAGAACTACAGCTGCAATGAACATCCGAAAAAAAGAGGTGATTACTCCGGGTGCTTCGGACCAGCGTGTAAGCAAAGGTGACCAGGCGATAGTCATCACACTAACAACAAGTATAAGATATGGATTATATTTGTTAAGATTCATTCTCTAAGCTCTAAGACTGATTGCACTACAATTTAATGATATGGGAATCTAGATTATACATATTTGTTATATCTGTCCATAAATTAACTGCTCTGCTGACTAGATATTTAATTTGTCTGCTGCTTACGTGTCATTTGCACTACAAAAACTCCGGATAGAACGACAGCACCACCCAGGTATTGAATATAATTGAGGTGCTCACCTAAAAATAGGTGAGCTAGTACACCAGTAACAACCGCTTGCATTAGCAGTATTGGTGCAACCGTAGATGCTGAAAGCTTTCCTAGCGCATACGTTACAGCCAACCATCCACCAACTTGGATTACTGCACCATACAATATAAAAATCATGTAAGTTAGTATTGAATATCCAATAATTGGATGCTGAAACAGGAGAGTAATTACGCCTGTTGTGCAACCTGCACTCGCAAACGCTATGCAAAGAAAATAAACTGGGTCTGCAGATTCACGAGCTTTCTGACTAACGAGGAAGAACGCGGCATAAAAAACGCCAGCTAGGAGACCATAAGAAGATCCAATGCTTTGCGTTAGATCATGCAATTGATCTAATCCCGTCAGCATTACCGCGCCCACCATAGCCAATGTAAGTCCACACCAAAACCCAAGACTCAACTGTTCCTGGAAGAACAACATTGCTCCTAATCCAACCCAGATAGGTGCAGTGTTTGCCAATACGGTGGGAATAGTAGCTCCAATCAAATTAACTCCGACAGCATGCAACCCGACATCTATTCCATAAAACACTCCAGCCAACATTGCCAGACGCGTAGTGCTGCTCCCCAGAGGAATACTATCTCTCCGCAGCCACAAGCATGGTATGACTAGCACCAATGCAGCAATGGAATTACGGTAAAATGAGGTCACTAACCCAGGCGCATCAGCCCAACGAATGAGCAGAGCTCCCCACGCAAGAATAACCAAACCAACGCCCAGTGTAAGATAAGGATTGATATTTCTGTAGTTGTCCATGTCTAGTAATAGAAATTCATCTCCACTCAATATCGACGGAAACTACGAACATGTCTGGTCGATGTATCTCAACCCACTGCACCGCCTGTCTCAGCACTCCCTCTACTACAGTCCGATCATTGCTTACTGCTACCAGGGATATTTGAGCCGACTGCCACAAATCATTATGAGATGTCTCAGAGACTGCAACATTGAATTCACGTCTTAGTCTAGCAAGCAAAGATTTTATTTGACTACGCTTTTGCTTGAGAGAATTTACATTTGATAACCGCAATTCCAGAACGTAAGCACCAACAATCATTACTTTACATATTTCTAGGCGCTTAAGGACTCACGTAGATGACGCGATCCACTAGTCCATGCTAAATTAGCGTATTTATCTGCAACTAACAAATTGACGTTTTGTTTTTCAGAAGCACTCAAGTTTTCATTGGAAAAATCTATGTGTAGTGCTCGTGAGAATCCTCTCTCGAATGCACTGGCGACTTGTTGCCATTTAGCTTCATATTCCAACACATCTGCAAGCGTGTTTGCCTGCTCACGTAGGCGTAATGCAGCGCTCTCTTGAGCTTGTTCCGACTTGAACATCAGAGTATCACAGATTCGGGCAATGTCTCCCTTTAGTGGTAGAGAACCATGTTGCAATACTCCTCCACCACTGCGCATCTGAGCACTACCCAGCAACTTGCGTCCTCTAACGCTAATCTCATAATGAGAACGATGCTCAAAACAAACGGCCCCGTAAGATTCAGCAGGTGGTAATCCCAAACTGTTGTCGACTACCACACC
>DCAJ01000034.1:0-1562 GCA_002311455.1 Anaerolineales bacterium UBA1136
GCAGCGCCAGCCAAATCTAACTCCGCTGTGCTAATGCCAGCATCAGCCGACTCCTGTGAATACATGCTCCGTGAGAAGAATGTTTCAGAACGTACCACAAGTGTCTCTGAGCGCTGCAACATAGTTACATCAGCACCATGCTCCCATAGATCAGCACATATATCGTGTGCCGAATTGTTCGATCCTACCACCACACACTTTTTACTCTTATACTCCCTTCCACTACCAAATCTATTCGAATGACATATAACACCTGTAAACATGTTCACACCCTCAATTTCTGGCACTTTTGGATATCCCGACATCCCAGTTGCTATTACCAAATGTTTGGCCTTAAGCTGCATAGATATACCACAACGTCTGACGTCAATAGACCATTGTCCCGAGTCCTGTACGTATGTAGCACTAGTACATATGCTGGATGTCCAATAATTTATTTCCATCACCTTTACATACATCTCCAGCCAATCACCCATCTTATCCTTAGACATGAATACCGGCCAGTCATCTGGAAACTCCAAATACGGCATATGATCCTGCCATACAGTATTACGCAGATAAAGTGAGTGATACCGGTTTCGCCACGAATCGCCTGCCTTATTATTCTTCTCTATCACAATTGCCGGAACATCCAACATCTTCAACCGAGCAGCCAGAGCTATGCCTCCTTGTCCACCACCTATTATCACTACATAAGGCTGTTTCCCATATCCTAATTGCTGCTCCTCACCTTCCCTATCATCAAGCCATGTTCTTCGATTCTTCACAACCTTATTTAAGTAACCTGCTTTCCTCCTGCCAAATGTAGGCTCCTCATATCCTTTTAGTTCAACAACTGAAGTAAACAAAACAGTGCATTTGTCATCAATCAATGTCATTCTACCTTTGCACTTTGCTACTTCTGTCTCAAAAGTGAACCAGGCAGATATCTCGCTATCTTCTGTGGTAACTTGTCCTTCAATCTGCCAACCACATGAACCAACTCGATCACATATAACATCAAGCATGTCAGTGATCTCTTTTTTACCTGCCACCGTAACAATATTCCAACTGAAAGCCAGTAGATCACGCCAGCATCCCAACTCTGAAAACATATTCGCCGCACGTTCAGCATCCTGTGCTTCAACGCATTCAGCAAAATCCGATAGCCATATTTCAGCTTGTTTCTGCGGTAATCCTGACATAACTTTATTATATAATTAAACTATGGATGGACCTATCACTAACCTAGAGAGAAAAATACAGGTACTACTAGAGCAAAATCTAGTTGTTCTATGGAACCGTCACCTCGACAGTCAAAGCCTGGCATTGGAGTTGGCTAGAACTCTAGAACAATCATCCAGTGATGCAGATGAATATTCGCACAACCGTGTTGCCCCACACCAGTACAAACTAATCATCCACCCTCAAACGGCAAGCCAGATAAAAGAAGCAGTGCCTGATTTGGAATCTCATCTTTCAGCTCAAATAACCGAAATAGTAAAATCACTAGGACTCATACTTATTGCACCACCAGAACTTCAAATCAAGGAAGACTATACAATCACCGAGGATCTCTAAAG
>DCAJ01000034.1:1571-7986 GCA_002311455.1 Anaerolineales bacterium UBA1136
ATCACCCGAGGATCTGTAAAGATCACTACAGAGCCTGTCGACTTAACTAGTTCCGAAACGCGTCAAATGACCCCACTCACCACAGGAGACCCTGGCTCCATGAGCAGCAATAACGCGTATATCATTGTAAACGGCGACTATTACCATTCACTAAGTAACCCTATGGTTACAATAGGCAGAAAGCTGGACAACGACATAGCAATCGAGAACTCAGATGTTTCCCGATTCCACGCTCAGATTCGCTTACGCCTAAACAAGTGGGTACTGTACGACATAAACTCAAGACTAGGGACTCGCCTGAACAACAAGCCAGTAACAGAACAAGTACTCGAAAACGGGGAGGTAATATCAATAGGTTCTACCACTTTGATTTTTGTTGACACCACTATTGATCAACAGCCTGACCTTTCCAATCCCAATCAACAGGGTGATACCATACCAGTCTAAGATCAAACTAGTAAACCATGAATACAGACGATGCCTACCAATTACTCCGCATATTATTATCCATAATTCTTTACGGATTTCTTGGATTGGTAGTTTGGGTAATCTGGCAAGACGTAAAGTCCACTCGTGAACTAATAGCGTTATCACAATCTGGCAAAAGCACTCTTATAGACACCAGCAATGATCACAGCCATATTGTCATTACAGTAACGTCATGAGGGCGTGCCTCAAGCAACATAATAGTACTCCAGGATACGATTGTATCCATGCAGCATGCATTAATCACACGCCGGGATGCCATGTGGTGGCTAGAGGATCTGCAGTCTCGCAATGACATATCTAAACAATCAGCCTGTAACTAATCCGACAGTAATTTCTAGTGGAGATGCTATTACAATTGGCAGCTACAGCTTTAACTTCAGGGAGTAAATATTGATACATAACTAGATCTACAAGCTGTTTACGCAAGAATTAAAATTAGTTGCCCTACCCTTTATCAGAACCAGCAGATTTGGCGCCTAACACATCTGGATTAAAGCCATGTGGCCACTTAGTCAATTCATCATATATTGCTCCTTGCAGCAATACTTTTGCTAAGTTACTTCCAATTAGCGATGCGCCTCGCAAGTTTGAACCACTAAGATCGGCTTCGTACAAGTTAGTATTGCTGAGATTAGCATTTCTCAAATCAGCCTTAGCTAAACTAGCTTTACACAAGTTTGCACCGGTAAAATTCACCCCTACCAGTATCGTTTTCTCCAGCTTAGCAGACAGCATATTAGCTCCATTAAGATATGCGCCTTGCAGATTGGATCCGCTTAGATTTACGCCAATAAGCCTAGTCTCCATAATCACCTGATTACTAATACCTCACCATTGTTGTTTGCAATACATACCCAGATATCTATCGCCCACCAATAACAAATACACGACTTTACTTCCATCCTTTACCTAATTTTACCAGTGCTAGTTCGCGCAAGGCACTTAATTCGCCCACATGAATAGACTCATGGACCCATAAATGAGCAAAATGCTGTCCAACAGTTTCACCTTTTCTAACAATCAAACCATCAGGAGTTACATTATCTAAATAGTCAGGGTATTCACCGAGCCACTCATGTAACACTGAATATCCTCTATTTAGCGCTTCTATTAGGCGCGTAAGATCCGCGCATGCACTCCCTTCGATGATTGGGTCAGAGCCATATCCATAAATGCCGATTTCTTTGTTGTGCATATAAGTTTGTTTATCAATGGCGCCAAGCAACGCGTCCCGATAAACAGCTATATGACCCAGCACCCAATTCATACAATTACTGTGACCCGGCAATTGCAAGATGCTTTCGCCATGCTCTAAATCAACATACGAAGCTTCAATACCGCTCTGATTTCTTGCCAACATCAAACTAAATATCTGCGAAATATCCATTAGCATATTACCAAACTCGCTCATACAAAATGTATGTATATATATTTTACTTACTTCGCAACCCTAGAGCCAGTTCGCGTAGCGGATTTAATTCTCCCACGTGAATAGATTCGTGCCCGATATTTTGAGCAAAGTGCTCGGTTAATGTATCGCATACTCCAGCGTAACCTATATTATCTCTAACATCACCAACGGGTTGCTGTTGCAGGCCGTTCTGGTCACTGTTGAGCCAAGCTGCTAAATCTTCAAACGTTATTGTCATCAACTTTGACAATCTCTCTAGATCCACACAAATATCACCGGCTTTAATTGGAGCAGATCCAGCAGTATACCTAACTAGCTCTTCGGCATGCATATATTGATTGAGCCCAATGTCGATAAGCATTCCATCACGATAAGAAACAATGTGACCTAATATCCAATTAATACAATTACCGCTGCCAGGCAACTGAAGAACACTTTCCGTTTCACTTAAATCATCAATGGCCCTTAGCGTAGATTCCTGATTACGACTTAATATAGTGATGAATATCTCTGACTGATTCATATTTTACCTTGTACTAGTCCTGCAATGCAGTCAT
Source organism: Anaerolineales bacterium UBA1136 (assembly GCA_002311455.1). Classification (GTDB taxonomy): domain Bacteria; phylum Chloroflexota; class Anaerolineae; order Anaerolineales; family UBA11657; genus UBA11657. The sequence goes on from DCAJ01000034.1 coordinate 4,029, forward strand.
TACTTTAGTCAGCCATGCTTACCAGAGCGAGCTCACGAAGTGCGCTAAGCTCACCCACATGTATGGATTCATGGCCAGTCATTTGCGTAAGATGTTCTATAACAGAATCCCAGTAACCTGCATAACCCTTTTTGTATGGCATATCACTTCTGGTTTCATTTTCCAAACCGCTTGGATCACTTTTTAACCAGACATACAACCCGTCAAACGTTAACTTCTGAAGCTCTATTAAGCGCTCAAAATCGACCGCTGGGCTACCAATTGTGATCGGATCTGAACCCGAACCATACAGTGACACTTCATCTTCAGTCATGTGTTCTTTAAGACGTATATCAGCCAACATACCATCTCGATATGTTGCAATATGACCTAATATCCAGTTCATACAGTTGCTCTCACCCGGCAACTGTAGCAAGCCCTCGGAGTGACTCAGTCCATCTACTGCATTCAAGATAGCATCCTGATTACGTCTAAATATTATCGCAAACACTTCAGTCCTGTTCATATTCATTCCTTATAGTCTAATCACACACAAGCCATTGTTATAACCAATCTACAAACATTCATAACAGCATTATCAATTATACTCCTACACTCATCAAACTCTCTACCCGGTACCACCATATTACACTTCGGCCAGACGCAACGACTAGTTAGATCATAGAGCTACAGTTTTGGAGCCTCCCATCCGGCACTGCTCTCGATGCAACTAAGTACAGATAGTACAACACCCTCTTGCCATGGTCGACCCGCTACCTGTACACCAACAGGAAGACCTTCATGAGAACTACCTGCTCGTACAGTGCCACATGGCCAGCCCAAAAGATTAAAAGCCATTAAGTAGCTAAACATCTCAGCGAACCCAGGATATTGTTGATGTGCGTACGTATCACCATGTTTCATTGCGGGATGCGTGCTAACCGGACATATGATTGCATCATATTGTTGTATAAATTCGCTCATGTCATCTCTAAACACATCCCACTTACATATCAGATCTCCCATTTTATTAGCATCTAATCCTTTTCCAGATTGACATTCAAGGCTAGTCGCCGTGTAGTGGTGCATGTTCTCAGTACCCCATCTATTTAGCAAGTCTCTCGCTCCCGAACCGCCATCGGAACTTATTAGCTGATAATATATCTCATGAGATCGGCCAATTGCAGGAGGTCTATCATTTACAACTTTAGCTCCAGCTCCCGCGAGCTTATCGACACACCTTTGGACGACATCTGAATTATCATCGTCTACATTGACAATACCATTGTCAATGTAGTACGCAATTCGCATCTCACTAATAGGAACCACCTCTTCAAGCTCAAGTCGTACAGGCACTGTAGAATTATCTGTGCGATCAGGACCACATATTATTGGCAAACACAGAAATATATCCTCAACATAACGAGCCATTAAACTTATTTGCCATAATGAGTCCAAAATACCTCCAGGGGGAGGAACATGACCTGCTTTCGGAGTACGACCAGTGGTTGGTTTAAACCCCACTAGGCCACAACAATGCGCAGGCCATCGAGCGCTACCACCTCCATCCGTACAAATACCAATGGCAGACCCACCACTTGCCACGATAGAAGCTTCGCCGCCGCTACTACCACCACTCGTCCGATTCAAATCATAAGGATTACTAGTTCTTCCATACACCAGATTATCAGTCTCGTACCCCATGCCCATCTCAGGTACATTTGTTTTGCCGATCAATATTCCGCCAGCATTTCGCATTCCTGAGACAACCGTAGCATCTGATGATGGAATGTTTCTACGCAACCCTTCTGTTCCACATGCACAGACAATATCTTTAGTCTCTATGTTGTCTTTTACAGTAAAAGGCACACCATGCAGATCTCCAATTGGGCTACCAGCTCTTAATGTTTTGTCAGCAAATCCAGCACCTTCTAAAGCTCTATCGCGATCAATTTGAACTATCGCGTTCACTTTTGGGTTCACTTTATCTATGCGCTCCAAGTGGGCTTCGATAACTTCTTGCGAAGTCACTGCAACTTCCCTGATAGAGTTGGCAATTGATCTTGCAGAACGATCACATATGTTATTCATATACAATTTCCATTACTATATACAAACCATACACATTTGTCATAACTTACCATATCTTACAATAGCTGGATTATATATTAGTCCTCCGTATCTAACAGCTTCAGAACAAATTAATTTATTACAATAAGTTATGGAGACACACCAAATTGGCTATAATACCCAAAATCGCACTAAACATTAATTATTAGGAGAAATGTAATGTATGGATCAATATTCAACCTAAAAGTCAAAACTGGCCATCAACAGGACCTACTAGACTCCTTAACTGACGGAACTCCACCTGGTGCAGTAGCATGGTATGTGATGCAACCAGATGACACATCAAAGGACCTAATTGGAGTCGCAATATTTGAGAGCAAAGATGCATACAATGCAAACGCCGAAAGCCCTGAACAACATGAGCGGTTTATTAAAGCGATGACGTATTTAGAAACGGAACCAGAGTGGACCGACGGCGAATATATAGTTACTGAAGTGGCCTAGACTGCGATAGATATCAATTTTTTACTACACGCTCTAACTAAATTGTAGATAGACACTAGCTTGAATTATGGGTAGCTGCTAATTCGCGCAGAGCGTGTAGTTCGCCCACATGATTCCCTTCATGCCAACATAGAAAGCCCAAATTTTCAACTACAGTAGGCCCATAATCGGCATGTAAATCTATATATTTGGGAGGTTCTTCAAGCATATTATTAGGATTAGACAGCAACCATTCGCTCACTAGATGATAGCTCTCACCAAGCTTCTCCAGCAACACTTCCAATTCAACACATACGCTACCAGCAGTTATGGGTTGTGAACCATAGCAGTAAGGCTCCCTTTGTCCCTCTGTAAGCGAAGCCGAATGGTTGGAACACGCTAACATTGCGTCTCTATACACTGCAATATGTCCCAGCACCCAATTCATACAATTGCTATTTCCAGCCAACTGCAGTAGGCTATCGTACTGATCCAATCCAGATACAGCCTTTTCGACAAACTGCTGATTACGTCTTATCATCGTATGTAAAATAACAGCATAATTCATAACAATACTCAGAAAACAATTGCACCACCACCGCAAACTTTTACTAACAGGATTTACCCCGCAATTTTATGTTCTACTAGGTTAGCGCTGCGCTTTATTCTCAAAATGGATAAAATCAATCAAAAACACAGCTCCGAGCATAAGGGACTTAAACCTAGCATCCCACTGCGCAGGCCAAGTTACTCCAAAATTATCTGCATCACTGAATGCTTCCTTGAAAAGTCCGCTCCATTTTTTTGTTATTTTCCCGTGTTCTTCTCCTTTACTATCTTTTATGTAAAATGTCCATGGACTAAGTAAAGGACCCTCTATATAATAATCCTCCAGACCTCCATCCCGAGATACCACATATTTCCTATTCAACATCGAGAATTGACGCTCGACTACTCCCAGCAACTCGCCTTGGCCATCTTCAACTTCTACACGATGAAAGTACCACTTAAACGGCCGTGTGATTTTAAGTGCCATTTTATCGCTACTACCAGAAAATATGCCAATAGTGAACGGACGCAATGACCTCAGGAAAATACGCAGCATGGTAGAGCCTGATGCTTCAGCGGCTACATACAGTTGCTGACCATGCACATCTTCTATCGAGTATCTATTCTTTGTTTCGAAACCAGTTATTATCTCGCCCCATTCATTGTACTGCCGCACTACAAGATCGCGAATGGCTTCCAGCTTTTCCATTTACAACCTCCTGTAATAAATACTATATAAGATATTATTGTCTAGCGATAAAAACCTATCTTCCAGGCCTTTTTAGCGTATGCTCTTCAACAAGACTCGCATACATCTCTGGTCTGCGATCAGCTATCCTATCTACCATATGCTCGTGACTGCTGTGTATTCGAAGTT
>DCAJ01000034.1:8087-8636 GCA_002311455.1 Anaerolineales bacterium UBA1136
TCTTCATCTTTGCCCGCAAGGGCGAGAACATCACCATTAGGGGCACAAATACTGCTGGTGCCAATAAACTCATTACCGTTCTCAATACCCACTCTATTCACCGCAATGTAATACACACCATTTTCAAGCGCCCGAGTCCTAATGACGTACTCAGCTACACAAAGTGCTGGCGGAGGCCAATTAGTGGAAAGTATAATCAATTCAGCTCCAAGTAAGGATAGTACGCGAGCCGCCTCAGGGAAACTTGAGTCATAACAAATATTCAGTCCAACCTTTGTCCCACCGACATTGTTAACAGCAAACTCAGCATCACCAAAGGTTGAAAAACGGTCCACACCTAAATAAGGTAAATGTATTTTTCGATAAGAACCAACAATTCCTTCCTGACCTACTAGCACCAACGCGTTGTACACACCCCCGTTTGGAGCATTTTCGAGCATTCCTGCAGCTATGTAGCCTCCCAATTCTGCACACATACCCTGCAAACGATTAGTAGTATTACCTGGTATATCTTCAGCATATCTACTGGCCTCTTCTAGACTGTCAAAG
>DCAJ01000034.1:8654-9891 GCA_002311455.1 Anaerolineales bacterium UBA1136
CGGTAACAGCACATTCTGGAAAGACTACTATCTCAGCGTCATTGCTGCGAGCCTTCCTAAACCATTGCTCAATTCCCTTTAGATTAATTTCAACATCGCCAATCTTTATATCATGTTGTACGCCCGCTATTCTCATCATAATTACCTCAACTAGCACACAATTGATTATACTGAGTCCCACTACTAGAGGGTAGCCTCAAATTAGTTTACTGTTCCATCGATTCCTGCTTATCTGTAGGCTTTGTACCCAAAATCTCTTTAATTACACGCTCTTCTTATACTACGCGAAACATGCAGTCATTTACTGCACCACTGCCCGGTCGCGTGTATCCTCACCATCTAGCTCAGGACTAAATGCCGCAATAGCATTATCGTCCCAATCACCCAATCTAACAATCTCAATATCTCCAAAAGCCTCAGTTTGCTCCGCCTTAACCATGTTCTTACGTATAAGTTCAAGGATAGCTAAAAATGTAGTGATAATTTCTGTCTTGGCTATATTTGGCTTTCCACGTCTTAATATTGCAAAAAAACTAACTCGAAGATTGCGTCGCAAAGACGACGCAATCTTTTTCATGCCATCCCTGATTGTTACACGCGGTCTACTCACAAGCTCGGATACCAGTGTAGGTTTTTCAATTGGACGAGATAACACATCAGCTATTGCTACTCTAAGGTCGCTCAACTTAACGCCTGTCAAATCTACCGATTGTCTGACCACCACCGGAGCCGCAATTCTCAAAAAAGTCCTCAAACCCTGTATTTGACACTCATCTAACCATTTCGACACATCTTTGAACTTTTTATACATTCTAAGCTGATTAGCCAGTTCTTCTCCAGGATCGATCTCAGTAATCCCAATCTCCGGTGGCTTAGGTAATAATGCTTGCGACTTGATCAATACTAACCTTGCTGCTAACACAAGAAAATCCACTAATCCCTCAACACGTCTTTCTCGCAGTCCGGCAATCTGTTTTATGTATTGATCAGTAACCTGCGCTAAAGAAACCTGGGCTATATCAAGCTCCTCCCTTTCTATCAAACGTAGAAGTAGGTCTAGTGGGCCGGAAAATGCCGCCACTGATACCGAATAAGTAGTCCAGAGCATATTAATAACGGATGATACCATGTGTTGTATTTAAGCAACATACGCCTAAGCAGTTTGACTAAGCGAACTTCATATGCTACACTGCCGCAACATTACTGCGGGGTAGAGCAGTGGCAGCTCGTCGGGCTC
>DCAJ01000026.1:0-10340 GCA_002311455.1 Anaerolineales bacterium UBA1136
AATCCTTATGATCTTACCTTTGATGCTGAGGGTCGTCTATTTGTCACTGATAATGGGCCTGATTATGGAGGACCTGAGCTACTCTACTATGTAGAGCAAGGGGATCAGTTGCGGTTCCCGTACTATAGTGATTGTGACTACTGCCCTAGTGCGCCTCCCGAAGTTAAGATCACTGATCCAATTGCCATCTTCGTTCCCCACGGGGCAATTACAGGGATCACAACTTATACCCACAACATATTTCCTGATGAGTATTACAATAGCCTCTTTGTTGTATTATGGTCTGCTTTTCCCGGTGCGCAAAAAATTGTCCATGTGCAAACATTCCCTACTCAGACCAGCGACTTCATGCTAGGGCTTGCCGCCCCTATTGATGTGGCCCAGACTCCATCAGGAGGATTGGTTGTGGCTGACTGGGCTACCGGACACATTTTTGAGATAAGTTTTGGGAAATAAAGAAAACTAATCTGGACATAGAGGATGTTGCTGTTGGATAGGCACGTTCACCGGCCAACTGTATTAGCTGCTGATAATAATATAGAAACTCATTTAAAAATTGGCTGACCACGATTTGGTACCGGTACATGTTCGGATCACCATCGCAAAGAATGGCTGCGTTGCACTAGAATCATTTGGTCTCGGTATATTGTTTATCTGAAATAAGATTGGCAATCTGACTCTTCATTCTAAATGTCGCTTTACCTCTATGGCCCAATCGGTCTTTAGTGTCCGTATTCATTTCAGCCATCGTGCAACTCTGATGCGGGACACAAAAAATTGGGTCGTATCCAAAGCCACCTGTACCGCGGTCACTTATCGTTATTAGACCCTGACAAATTCCGCTAGCAATTTTGAGGTCGGCACTATCTGGGCTAGCTAATACTAGTGTGCATCTGAACTGTGCTTGTCTCTTGCTCCAAGATACGCCATGCAATTCATTCAACATTAGTTCGCGCCGTTGCTTGCTGCTCATATTAGGTCCACCATATCTGGAGCTATGTACTCCTGGACGTCCGTTTAGAGCGTCTACGGTGAGACCAGAATCGTCCGCTAGAGTATACATTCCCGTAAGTCGAGCATATTCCTGAGCTTTGAGAGTGGCATTCTCATGAATAGTTGTTCCAGTCTCTTCTACAATCGTGTCGATTTGTAGGTCTTTAAGGGCAATCCATATTATTGGTAAACCTGACATCAATCGCGAAAGTTCAACTGATTTGTGATTATTGTGCGTGGCCATTACTATTTCTAACATTATCTATCTAAACACAAGATATCCAGTATAGGGGGCTTGTCACTAGTTATTACGCCCATATATACCGGTAAAAATTGATATAGGTATTGACTTGGATAATTGGCCATGTTATACTTGAAATTATCCTCGGGCTTAGAAATGTAGCAGTATCATTAGAATTGCAGAATAATTGCGGGTAAGTTTTGATAAGTAATTGCTCAGACATGTTAAGGATTAATGTTGGCCATATCCTTAGTAAATGTTTTGGGTTTGTTCGCGAAGTACAGATTAAGGGCAAGAGATTTTCTGTTTCTTCGGATTTGTTCTTAGATGCTTTGTGTGGGAACATAAGTTTGACTAGGACTCCTTCGGGAATCTTGGTGGCAGGTGATATTGAAGCAACTAGTTCTACAGAATGTGGCCGCTGTCTTGCTAGTTGTTTGAGCACAACACTTACTGGTGTATCAGAATTGTACACTTTGGCTCACAGTGAGCAGTCTGAATTTACTATTGATGAGAATTGTGTATTGAACTTGGGCCCATTGTTTAGAGAATTGTTATTAGTCGCAGAACCAATACTAGCACTATGTTGTTCAGATTGTAAAGGGTTATGTGCAGATTGTGGGGCTAATTTGAACAAAGACGAGTGTGAGTGTCGCAAAGAAAGTATTAACAAAAATTTATCGGTAGTATTTTAACTAGTGTATTGAAAAGGAATTCACATGATTGAAACAGTGATTGAGGAATCTGCAGATATTTTAACAGAGCTTGTAGAACGGGCTAGTGAGTTTGGCTATCTTACTACTGACGACATTGTGCAGCTGTTCCCGCAAGCTGAGGAGTCACCTACCCTATTAGAGGAGCTATTTACGTTTTTGCATGAGGCTGGAGTTGATATTCAGATTAATGATGGGCAGGAAGATGTAGACTCAAGCGAGCATGATGATGGCAAGGATCATTTGTTTAAGTCTGGCCATGCTATGTTTGACCTATCACATATATCGGTAGATGATAGTGTTGGTCTATATCTAAAAGAAATGGCTAGTGTTCCTTTGCTGACGACTGATGAAGAAGTTGATTTGGCTAAACGTTATGAACGTGGCAAAAAGGCTTCTCATAGTATCATTACTGATGACAAGCTATCTGTTGACGATAGAGAAGAGCTACAGTACTCAGTTGAGGATGGACATTTAGCACGTGCTCATATTATTAAGGCCAATACTCGTTTGGTGGTATCAGTAGCAAAGAAATATGTTGGCCAAGGTGTGCCATTCCTTGATCTCATTCAGGAGGGTAATCTAGGTTTGATGAAGGCAGTCGAGAAATTTGATTACCGACGAGGTTTTCGTTTCAGTACGTATGCAACCTGGTGGATACGACAGACTATTACACGTGCTGTAGCAGATCAAAGCCGCACCATTCGTGTTCCAGTCCACATGAATGATCGTATTCGTACGTTATATAAAACTGCTTATAATCTGGAACAGAAAAATGGTTGTCAACCAAGTCCTGAGGAACTCGCCGTACATTTAGATCTTGATCCAGAGTATGTACGATGGATGTTCAAGGTGTCGTGGCAACCAATGTCTTTGGAACAACCAGCAGGAGAGAATGGTGAAACCGAGCTAGGACAGTTTATTGAAGATGACCGTTTGCCGGCTCCAGGGGAATCTGCTCAAGAAAACCTGCTACAGGAAAAAGTTGAGGAAGTACTATCTACCTTGTCTCCAAGGGAGGCTTGTATCTTACGCATGCGTTTTGGGTTGCCAAATGGAGATGCACATACCCTTGAGCAGGTTGGCCGTAAGTTCGGTCTTACTCGTGAGCGTATACGGCAAATTGAAGGGAAAGCACTGCGTCGCCTACGTCACCCTAGACGGGCTAGGATGTTAAAAGAGTACTCAGCTTGAAGGTAGTATGTGGTTTAAGTTTAGATCTATTTGTACTGCAGCCATGCCATGCGATCTAGATGATAGCTACTATTTAGTGTGTTTATGATGGTACTTAAAGAAGGGGATGCTGCGCCAGGGTTCTCGCTTCCTGCATCTAATGGTGAAATTGTATCGCTAAAAGATTTTTTTGGGAAGAAAGTTGTAATCTTTTTTTATCCTAAAGACAATACTCCAGGTTGCATAAAGGAAGTCTGTAGTTTCCGTGATGCGTACAATGAAATACAGGACGAAGGAGTTGTTTTGCTAGGTGTTAGTGGAGATAGTCTGAAATCCCATGATAATTTTATCTCTAAGCATAGCCTTCCTTTCTTGTTGCTATCGGATGCCGATAAGTCAATGTCTTCATCTTATTATGCATGGGGAGAAAAGGAGCGAAACGGACGTAAGTATATGGGGATACATAGGATCACGTATATTGTTAATGAGTCAGGTGCTATCTTCAAAGTATGGCCGAAAGTTAAGCCTAATAATCATGGCGAAGAAGTATTGGCCGCTATCAAGTTTGTTTAGTCAAATGCTTAGTTCAGGTTAATACCGAACTTTGTCTAAGATTTCTGAAAACCTTCCACTAGCCTTAACTGTCGGATTTTTCTTTATAATCTAGATATTATGTCAAAAAGTATATTGGTAGCTGTTGCTTGGCCTTATGCTAACGCAGAGATTCATGTAGGAAATATTACCGGTGCATATTTGCCTGCAGATATTTTTGCTCGTTATCATAGACTTTGCGGGAATCATGTCCTAATGGTGTCAGGTTCAGATGCGCATGGTACTCCGATTACTGTGCGGGCTGACGCTGAAGGGAAGACTGCCAATGAAGTCTATAAGAATTATCACAATGGTTTTTTGAATCTATTTATGCAGTTGGGTATTACTTATGATCTCTTCACTACCACCCATTCTGAGAATCACTTCAAAGTATCGCAGACTATCTTCAAGCGACTTTTAGAGAATGGATATCTTTATAAGGAGACCGAAAAACAGTGGTATTCTCCGGACGAAAATCGGTTTTTACCGGATCGTTATGTGGAGGGTACGTGCTATATATGTGGCTACGAAAGTGCGCGTGGGGATCAGTGTGATGGATGTGGAAGTATTCTTGATGGCAAGAAGCTAGTAGGTCCGCGTTCTAGGATAGGCAATGTGTTTTTGGAATTACGTGACACCGAACATTTTTTTCTAGACTTGGCTAAACTGGCTCCGCAAATTAGTGAATATCTTGCGAAAGACAAGAGTCATTGGCGGTCTAATGTCATTAAGTCATCGCGCTATACAGTAGATGAGATTGGTTTGCACGGTCGTGCAATTACTCGAGATTTAGATTGGGGCATCCCTGTGCCTTTAAGTGAATGGGATGACAAATGTCTTTATGTATGGTTTGAGGCAGTTATCGGATATTTATCTGCTTCGATTGAATGGGCATCAAATGAAGGTCATCCTTCGTTGTGGCACAATTGGTGGTATAAGTCCGAAGCACTAAGTTATTATTTTATTGGTAAAGATAACATACCATTTCATGCTGTTATTTGGCCAGCAGAACTAGCAGGTGTCGGGAGAATCTTCCCTCAAGACCCTGAGAGTTCTCTTAATATGCCATATGACGTTTCGGCAAATGAGTTTATGAATCTAGAAGGTCAGAAGATATCAGGGAGTCGTAACTGGGCGGTTTGGGGACTAGATGTGGTAGAACGTTATGGCCCTGATCCAGTGCGCTATTATCTTACTATCAATATGCCAGAAACTAAGGATACAGATTGGTCCTGGGCTGAGTTTCAGCAGCGTAACAATGATCAATTGGTGGCAACTTGGGGAAATCTTGTCAATCGAGTATCTAGCTTTTCGTACAAAAATTTTGATAATAGGGTTCCTGAACCTGGAGATTTGAGTCCCCCGGATTACGAACTACTTGATGTAATAAAATCAGGTTTTGATGATGTAGGTGATTTGTTAGGGACAACAAAGATGCGAGCAGCTTTGCAAGAGGCCCTAAAATTGGCTGGTGAGGTAAACAAATATCTTGATAAGCAAGAGCCTTGGTTTGCCATAAAGTCGGATCCAGATAAGGCATCCAGGTCGATATATACTGCACTAAAAGCTATTGATTCGCTTAAAATTATTTTTTCTCCGTTTTTACCATTCAGTTCAGAAAAACTACATAAGTACTTAGGATATGAAGGAACACTGTTTGGCAAGCAATCTACAAGAATTGTTGGAAAAGAGTCATGGTCTCATACTGTGCTTGAATATTCTAATAAAACTGCTGTAGGAGCGTGGGAACCTAGCGAATTGCCTCAAGGACAGCTGCTTCGCAAACCTTTTCCTCTTTTTCATAAACTAGATAAAGACATTGTATCCGAGGAGATGGAGCGTCTGGGTGATTAGATAAAATGAACAAATCATCTAGCACTAATGTTATTGGTGTTGGTCTGATTCTGTCTGTGTATTTGACGATAGGTTCACTGTATGCCATCAATACTCCTGAATGGCAAGCTCCAGATGAGCCCGCTCACTACAATTACGTAAAACATATTGCTAAGACCGGCAAATTGCCTGTGCTTAAGATTGGTGATTATGACCAAGGATATATTAGCAAGTTAACTAAACGTGGTTTTCCATCGGATATGACTATTGATTTGCTTCGTTACGAAGCGCATCAACCACCTTTATATTATCTACTTGCTACACCAGTGTTTGTTGTGTTTGATGGTTCATTGTTGGCATTGCGCTTGTTTTCATTGGTGCTAGGAGGATGTGTAATAGTGTTGTCAGGAATGGCAACTAATGTTATTTTTCCCGGCAATTTGCCGGTAACATTATCAGTTTCTGGATTTGTTGCTTTTCTACCTCAGCATGTAGCAGTGATGTCCTCTGTGAATAATGATAGTATGGCTGAAGTATGGATGATTTTAGGCTTGTGGTTAATTATGCGTCGTACGACACCATGGGTAATTGGACTAGTAGTGGGCCTTGCGTTTCTAACAAAGGTCACAGTATACGTGCTAGCCGTTGTGTCTACTGTGGCAGCTGTACATCGAGTACAAAGGGGAGAGATGAGACTGTCTTCTTTATTGCAATTATTTGTTCCTGCTATTTTTATGGGTACAGCATGGTGGTTACGTAACGTACTAGTCTATGGATGGCCAGATTTGCTAGGATTGATAAATCACTCCGAAGTTGTAGTGGGGCAGCCTCGCACTTTGGAGTGGTTAGATAAGTTTGGTGTACTTGAGTTCAGTTGGCGCTTTATGACAACTACCTTTAATAGTTTCTGGGGTCAGTTTGGATGGATGGCTGTTCCTATGGGGTCAGTGGTGTTTCGTTTGCTAACTGTCCTATCGCTTATGATGGTCATTGGCAATTACCTATTATTTAGATTTCGGTTTTTGAATTCAAGTGTTGATATCCGGAATATTGTGGTAGTTGTATTCACATTGGCAACCGTGATTTTGCAATACATTTGGTACAACATGGAGTTTGTACAGCATCAAGGGCGTTATCTGTTCCCGGCTCTAGTTCCATTGGCTCTATTTTATGTGGTTGGAATATTTGGCTGGGCCCAGTATTTTGAGAATTGTTGGCCAAAACATAAGCATATTTGGCATTGGCTACCAGTTGTACTTATACCTACCATGGTGATTTTATCTGTACATGCTCTTTACTATACAATAATCCCTGCATTTGCTTAGGCAACACACAACCTTTGACAGTCTGTATTCTATGTGATACACTTCGCGCCAGATTAGTAGCCGGTTTGTCTAAATGGGGGCCGTTAGTAGGATCTAAGTAAGCTAGTTGGTTATGTGTGACAACTGGATAACTGGGAATAGCATGACCCGACGGGCAACAATTGCCGGCGGGTTTTTTGTTGGAGTAAGACTATATGAATAAAAAAGTACTTAAAATAGTTCCCCTAGGAGGTTTGGGGGAAGTTGGAAAGAATATGATGGTTTTGGAGTATGGTAGAAATATACTCATTGTTGATTCGGGTTTGATGTTTCCGGAAAATAATATGCCGGGTATAGACCATATTATCCCAGATTTCAGCTATCTAAATGACAAATTTGATCGTGTGCGAGGTATTGTCATAACACATGGTCATGAGGATCATACTGGAGCAATACGCCATGTAGCAGAGCAGATTGATGCACCAATATACGCTACGCCTTTAACCTGTGGTTTGCTTGAGTCGAAGCTTCGAAAAGCAAAATTGTACGATTCAGACAAACTTGTACAAGTTAATGCTGGTGATAGTGTTGATATCGGCCCATTTAAGGTTGAGTTTTTCCATGTTTGTCACAGCATTCCGGATGCGGTTGGACTAGGTATCACGACACCATTAGGTTTAGTGGTGCACTCCGGAGATTTTAAGCTTGATCAAACCCCAACGGATGACTGGCCTACTGATTTTGCGAAAATAGGTGAATTTGCAGGTCGAGGTGTGCTGGCACTTTTGTCGGACTCAACAAATGCTGATCAGCCTGGATGGACTCCCTCAGAAGCCATTATAGACGGTGCATTTGACGAAGCATTTCGTGCTGCTGATGGTCGTGTGTTGGTAGCAACTTTTGCATCACTTATATCTCGTGTTCAACAAGTAATTAATGCATCATATAGGCATGGACGTCGTGTTGTATTGGTTGGCACATCAATGGTGGTGAACTCTAAGATGGCTATAAAGTTAGGATATTTACAAGATCCAAACAACGTGCTAGTGTCACTTGATCAGGCACTTAGTTTACCTAAAAGCAAAGTAACGTTGATGATGACTGGTTCTCAAGGAGAACCATCCTCAATACTAGGCCGTCTAGCTGTTGGACGTAATCGTCGGTTTGATTTGGAAGATGGCGATACCGTGATTGTATCTGCTCATCCTATTCCGGGAAACGAGGAAGTGGTGTCCCGCACCATTAATAGGCTTATACAGCGTGGAGCCAAAGTAATTTATGATCCTTTGCTGCCCGTACATGTTTCTGGTCATGCAAACTCTGAGGAACAAAAGCAATTAATTAGAATGGTAAAACCTAAGTTCTTTGTTCCTATACATGGAGAGTTACGCATGTTACATGCACATGCTTCTCTGGCTCAACAGGTGGGTGTGCCTTCCAATAATGTAGCTGTAGTAGAAAACGGTACCATACTGGAGCTGACGTCTGAATCATTGACAATTGGTGACCGGATTCCTGGAGGATATGTTTACATAGACGGGACGGGTGTTGGAGACATTGGTCCGCAAGTTTTACGAGAACGTGATCGTTTGTCTCGCGATGGATTTGTTATAGTTAACATGATGATTGATGTCGAAACGCGTGAATTGCTAAATATTCCTGAAATTACAAGTCGAGGCTTTGTCTATGTACGCGATTCAGAGCAATTGTTTCTGCAGGCCAGAGAAAAAGTAGTATCTATAGTGAAGGATAACCCGGACAATAAAATTGTTTCTAAGGTGGAGAAATCACTCTCAGATTTTTTCTATAAGGAGATAAGACGCAGACCCATTATCTGTGTTCTAGTGAACGAAGTCTAACTTAAAGACCGAGTGGCCACGAAGGTTTAGCATCCATGTTCCAATTATCACTTTGACCGGACTGAAAGCGTCGGTGCCCTGCAGCTGCAATCATAGAAGCATTGTCGGTACACAAATATTTCGGTGGGCAATAAACTGGCAGATCTCCTGCTCTATCGATGATTTCTTTACGCAACTTTGTATTAGCTGAGACACCACCGCTTACAAATATACATTTAGCTTTGTATTTCTCAGCTGCTTGTACTGTTTTTTCCTTTAAGACATCTATTACTGCTGCCTGAAAACTGGCAGCCAAATCAGCTACAGGCAAATCTACTGAAGAGGTGCTTCGTCCTAAATCTAGTTGTGGGAAACGTTGCTGAACTTCGCGGACCACCGCTGTTTTGAGGCCACTGAATGAGAAATCCCAACTATTATCTACCCAAGCACGAGGAAAATCGAAGCTAAGTGGATTTCCCATTAGTGCTGCATCTTCTAAGTTAGGTCCACCAGGGTACGGTAGGCCTAATAATCTGCCAACTTTGTCAAATGCCTCACCTGCAGCGTCGTCCAAAGTCCCCCCCAATCGTTCATATTGCATATGATCCTTCATGAGCACCATTTCTGTATGTCCGCCTGACACAATTAGTGCTAGAACTGGAAATTCTACTTTATCAGCATGCTCACTTAACCACAGTGAATATATATGTCCTTCTAGGTGGTTTATACCTAATAATGGTAGTTGTCTGCCTAATGCAATACCTTTGGCTGCATTTATGCCAACAAGTAGAGATCCAATTAATCCCGGACCACGTGTGACAGCCACTGCTGATATATCATCTAGGCTGACATGTGCTTCAGATAGTGCTGTTGTGACTACATTGTGAATCGTTTCAATGTGGACACGCGATGCTACCTCGGGGTATATTCCCCCATATTGTGCATGTACTTTGTTCTGTGACGCTACGACGTTGGAAATAATTACTGAGCCTTCCTCTACTACAGCGGCTGCGGTTTCGTCACATGAGGTTTCAATTCCAAGAATTCGTACAGTCACAGTTATCGTCCTGTTATTTATATGGGAATAACTAGTTCTTTGTCAAATGTTCCAATAGTTTCAGGATATCCTGTTTTTGAATCAAGCCAAACATAATCCTCAACTCTAATCCCAATATTGTCTTCAGGATAGTATAACCCCGGTTCTATAGTTAGGGCCATGCCCGCCTGTATTATATCGTTTTCAGAAGCTGTTTCCGATAAGCGTGGGTGCTCATGTACACTGAGACCTATACCATGACCTAAGGTGTGTACGTACCCTCGATTTGTGCCTGGATGATTTCGGGTAGTGTTATGCCCTTGATTTTCAAAATAATCATTTACCAGTTTCTGTGTTGTCGAGCAATGTTGTCCTACACAGAGACTGGACAGAGCTAGATCATATGCTGTGATCACTTCTTTGTACAGCCTTTCTATCCTAGTAGATGCATGTCCTATACACCAAGTGCGGGTGAAATCATAAAAGTATCCCCCACCGTATTCACAAGGAAAATAATCAAATACAATGGTTTCGCCGACACGTAGTGGTGCTTTATCCTGTCCGCGCGAGTGAGGTATGGCTGCATCTCGTCCAGTCGCAAATATTAGTCCTTCGGGA
>DCAJ01000026.1:10400-14431 GCA_002311455.1 Anaerolineales bacterium UBA1136
CTTCGGGATTTTCAAGATTGCGTTCCACACTCCAACGGAGGATTCGACTTCGCACGTCTCCTATGGTTAATGGTTTGCCTGTTTGGGTAACAAGTTGTCCATCATTTACAGAGTGCGAGCTAATGTAGTTGCGAGTTTCGTCTACAACACTAAGAGCTTTTTCAGAAAGGTTACGAATGCGCTTAATCTCCCGCCTATCTTTTGTGATTTGTGCGGTCTGTAACAAGTTAGGTGTAGATTCACCTATGAAAGCTAAATCTGGCAATCGCGATTCTAATTCTTTAAAGAGTGCTAAAGTAAATCCTTGTTCTTCTCGGCCATAGACACCAACCCTGCCAGTGATTTCTAACTCTTGAAAGATGGATACAAGCATACGGGCGTGAGATACTAGTTTGTTGCCGCATTCTTCATGCAGTAGCTTGGGTAGATTGAAGTAGCTACGCTCAATAATCTGTAATCCGGAAGCATCAGCTTCATCTCGTTCCATGCCTATTACAATCAGAGTGGCATCCATATTCTGTTTCTTGATTAAGAGACTGTATTCTCCTATCTTGGCGCCATTAGTCAAGTAGTACATGGCTGGATTGTCTCGTGTGCTACCACTGACGAAAAGTGCGTCAAGGTTGCGTTCTTTCATTAGCTGATCTATATCTGTCTTCATAAGCCTAGGTGCTTATACTTAGCATGTTTTTTAGTGTCGATATCAGTTTATCATCATGATGTGGTAGTACCGTACGAAGATCTATCATCACTTGGTCATCTTGGATGCGAGCTATGATTTTGTGCTTTCGCAGATCTTTAGCAAATCGTGCAGAGGACTCTACTTTTATACTTACCAAAATAGTTGGTAGCGTCTCTCCTGGTAGGCTTCCACCACCAATAGTTGATAATCCGGACATTAGTTTTCCACCTACCTGATCAACCATCCGATGAGCCCGTATTTTGATTTCATTAACGTCCATGTCTATCATTTTCCATACAGGTATTTTTTTTACAGCCTCATCTTTTATATAATGAAGTAAAGTAGCTGAGAGAGCTGCTATACATAGCTTGTCTACCCTCATGGCTCTGGCAAGTGGATGGATCCTAAGTCTGTTGATAATGCTTTTTCCCCCAACTATGATGCCTGCTTGTGGTCCTCCTAACAATTTGTCGGCCGAAAAGCAGACAAGACTCACACCAGCGTTCAAGCTATCCTGTACTGTTGGCTCATGTGCCAAACCAAAATTGGACGTGTCAAGTAAAGTGCCTGATCCAAGATCGTCTACAACTGGGATATTGTGCTTCCAACCTATTGATACAAGCTCTTTCAGATTGGGCTCGGTTGTGAATCCGACAATATTGTAGTTGCTATGGTGAGCTCTAAGTATTAATGCAACGTTATTATGTTCTTCTTCTATAGCTTTATGGTAATCATACGGATGAGTTCTATTCGTTGTACCTACTTCAATTAGATTAACTCCCGATTGTTTGATTACATCTGGTATTCGAAATCCTCCCCCTATTTCTATAAGTTGCCCTCGTGAAATTACTACCCCTTGTTTCCAAGCTAGGGATTTGAGTATCAACATAACTGCGGCTGCATTGTTGTTGACCACTAAAGCAGCTTCGGAGCCTGTCGCTCGGCAAATCAACTCTTCTACATCTGTGCCGCGTGCTCCACGCTGTCCTAAATCGAGATCGAACTCTAATGTACTATAGTCTTCAGCTATTGCGACAATTGCTTGTTGGGCCTCGATGGACAATGGTGCACGACCCAAGTTTGTGTGAAGGATTACTCCAGTTGCATTTATAACAGGTTGCTGCACCATAGAAGTTTCTTTTTCAAGCGACTTTTCGATTTGTTTGATTAACTCAGAGTGGCTAGCTACTTCGTACCTATCGCTTTTCAGGAGGTTCTCTCGCTCTTTACTGAGCACATTTCGCACTGCTTCGGTTGTAAGTGGACATCCAAATGAGCGTTGCAGGACTTGTACTTCTATTATATGGAGCAACTTATCTACTGACGGAAGTGACCGCAGATTCTCATTCTTCATTGGCATTATTGGGATTCCATAGGCTGCGCTCACGTATTTCTATGAGCCATTCAATTCCTACTATCACACTAACTATTAGCAGGGCTATAGTCCAGGTAAGAGAGCGTCCCAATTGAAGCCATGCTAGAATGCATCCAATAACTCCAACCCATATTGCTCTTCTCATAAGAACATTGACGCTTATAGGAGTTTTACCAAAGCGTCTTGAGAGAAATACTATAAATGGTATTGATGTACCGGTGAGAGCCGATAGGCCAAGCACGAAAAACATCCATCTCGCGCCTACAGTAGGTACCCATAATAGAAGTAATGTTAGCATCCCCCCCCAACCAACAAACATTAGGGTACCTGCTGCTAAATATATTTCTACAACACGATCCGATATTCTTGTACTGGTCATTGCAGAAGATTATATCTCAGCGTCGAGAGCTAGAAAAGTGCATCAATGGATGTCAATCCATTATGTTAACCCAGTCTAATATTTTATAAAAAAATCTATGGTTGTGTGGTTTTTTGTAATCACCTAAATAGTATGGCAATCAAAGTACCTACTATTACAAAGGGACTGAATGGCAACATCGTAATAGGTTTGTAATTGCGGCTCATTCTGATTGTGATAGCAACTATGCCACTACTGATTATAGTAACTACTAGAGCTTGAGGGAGTCCTGGCCATCCTGTTGCTAGACCTATGATTCCTCCGAGTCTTACGTCTCCCATCCCAAACGCTACAACGTCACTAGATAAATCTACGTTTTTGATCATTAACTTCGAGTAAAGCTTTCCACCAAAGAACACTAGGAGCATCATCATATAACCTGCTGTTCCGATTAGCAAAACCTTTGAAATATCTTGATTATTTGTCAGCATACCATAGAAAAACGCAATGAATGTTGTGGGTATAACTACTGAGTTTAGGACGAGTTTGTGTTCTATATCAATTACCATGATTAGAAAGAAAAGTGCACATAGCAAACTAAGTACAATAAAATGCGTATTGGTCGGGGTCAATTTATCAATTAAAGGTAGAAGCATGGCGAAAAATAGTTCCACTATTATTGATCTCAAGGATGTTTTGTTACCACACCTGCAATGACCGACAAAAAAGCTAGTTAATGAAACCCATCTTGTAGGTGATATCGGGTTCAAGCAGTGACTACAGAGTGGATGTGATAAGCGCCTTTTACGAGGTAACTGATCTCCTAGGTAATTGATTGCTGCTCCTATTGCTACTCCAACTAATATGAGAAATAGTTGTTTTAATGGTACTAGCATATGCAAATTACTATCGAGTTGGTTTTGACATGATTGTATGGTGTTGTTAAAATACACATATGGAGCAGCAATACAGCAAAACTTTCCCAGGAGTGGACAAGCTGAGCATACTGACATCAGTTGTTGNNNNCCTATCAGTTGTTGCGTTAGGGTATGTAGTTTCTCGGTTTTTGGAAACTCCCTCACGCTTGGTGAAATTAATGTTGTTTGGGTCGCCATTGCATTTTTGGGTTGATGGTCAATCAATAATGATACTATTAGTTGCAGCCTCTGTAATCTCTGGAACAGACATGATGATAAGGAGTCATGCTGTGTATAAGGGTAATCACCGTGATATTAGGCCATATTATCATTGCATTGGTCCCATGTTGACAGTTGTGATAATAGGGATTTTACTTAATAGTTGGAGAATAGGATCTATATGGTTAGTAGGTTTGCTGTGTAGCATGACCTTTTTGACATTAGTGTTGACAACAGAATATAGATCGATAGAGTTGCCGGTATTGCATACTGTTCGTATTGGATTGCTTGCCCTTTACTATCCAGTAGTGTTGATATGGTTGTTTTGGTTGGCAAATCTGCAGGTTAGAGGTGCTATATCTGCAGTTGCGGCAATGCTAATATCTGGATTATTAAGTTTTCGCTTTTTGTATGGTTGCGATTTGTCAGATGCGAGAGCTGGTTGGAATAGTTTTATTATAGGTTTAATTATTGGTGAGC
>DCAJ01000026.1:14562-14703 GCA_002311455.1 Anaerolineales bacterium UBA1136
ACTGGGACAATCAGGAATAACTCAGACATGATAAGTCCTGTACATTCCATTGTGGAATATAGTATTGTTACAATAGTTGTAATTGGTGCAATTATTATTTTGAAAATTGTCTAGTGCGTTGCAAAGTTATCTCAGTGTCTT
>DCAJ01000112.1:0-191 GCA_002311455.1 Anaerolineales bacterium UBA1136
CTAACGGAAGAGCATATCGTGACCGCGATAATGATGGGTTAAGTAGTTTGATATATTACTTGCCTGTTGATGATTATCCTTGGAAGATAGTCATTGTAGTGCCACAGTCCGCAGTATTATTTCAGGCCACTAAAATTTCGGGTCCACTTACTCTTCTGTTGTTGGCTGTTGGAGCTATAGGAATTGTGTTC
>DCAJ01000112.1:316-6851 GCA_002311455.1 Anaerolineales bacterium UBA1136
TAGAAGATTAACTTTGCCACTAGGATTATTAGCTGCTGCTACTGAAAAGATTACAGCGGGAAATTTGGCCGATCCAGTAGACATAGATGGTCCAGATGAAGTTGGTAGGCTAGGTGAGGCGTTTGAACGTATGAGAACACGTGTGCGTTCTCAGGTTGATGAGCTCAGCATATTACTAGATGCTTCACGTTCTGTGGCAGGCAGCCTAAAGTTAGAAGAGTGTCTTCCGCCAATATTAGATGGTGCATTGAGTGTAACGGACGCTGTGGGAGCTCGTTTGCTACTAAAATCTTTTAATAGTAGGAACGCCGATGTGCAAACTTACTCCTCTGGCCCTGCATCCGTTGAGATGATGGGTTTCGATGCTAGCATATTCGATTTGGTGGAGAATGATGGTCAGATTATAACTATTGAGAATGTATCGCGTGCGCGTGCAGTCCTTGATATTCGATCGGATAAATATCCTTTACAGGCAATAATAGCTTTGCCTGTACAACATGAAACCAGTCTTATTGGAGTACTGTGGTTGGGCTACGCTAATCCACATATTTTCTCTCGATCCGAATCTGATTTGTTGATGACTCTAGCTAGCCAAGCTGCGGTTGCTATAGCAAATTCTCGTTTGTTCGAGGCTAGCGAGGGTGGTCGACAGCAGCTTGATGCTATCCTTACAGCAACACCTGATGCCATTATTGTTACAGATCCCAAGCTTCGTTTAGTGCTCGTTAACCCGGCTGCGGAGGATATTTTTGATTTAAAGGGCAAGAAAATTGCTGGTAGGCGAATAAATGAAATTATTCATCAACCGCAGTTAGCTGTTGCGCTCCATTCAAGTGATGAACGCACATCATCGCATGAGATAAAGCTTCCAGATGGTCGGACATTCTCTGGATCGACATCTTCCATTTTGCGTCAGGATGGATCGATTATTGGACGTTTAGCTGTACTACGTGATGTAACGGAATTTAAAGAGCTAGATCAACAAAAGACTGATGCTATTGAAGCAGTGAGTAATGATTTAAAAGGCCCATTGGCTCTAATGCAAGGATATTCTACTATGTTGCCAATGGTTGGTAAGCTCAACAATCGTCAAACCGAATTTGCTGAAAAGATAGCAGCTGGAGTCGAGCAGATGAGCAACTTGATTGAAGATGTGCTTGACTTGCATCGTATCGAATCTGCTGTAGGATCAAATATACAAGAATTAGATATGGGTGACATAGTTCAGAATCAGACAGAAGAAATCAAATCAGTTGCAGTTTCAAGAGGGATACAGCTTGTCTGTTCAGTGGCAGCTGGAATCGAATTGATCTCAGGAGATGAAAGTATGCTTGGCCGTGCTACCCGACATTTGTTGGATAATTCTCTAAAGTACACTTCATCTGGCGGTACAGTACAAGTAAATGTGCAGATGAGTAAATCTGAAGTGGAAATATCCGTAGCAGATAGTGGGGTTGGTATCTCTCGAGCTGACCAGGATAGACTTTTCGAGAAGTTTTATCGAGTGCATGGGCAACAAGATGCTGATTCGGTTGGAAGTGGTCTGGGTTTGTCATTCGTAAAATCAATTGTTGAACGACATGGTGGACGAGTATGGCTTGAGAGTCAACTAGGTCAGGGCAGTACGTTCTATTTTGCACTTCCTGTTCAGGATCATTAATGGTGCATAGTAGATTTTGTCTAAGAGGCTATATTTGAACTTCGGTCTTGCCGTCAGCATTTATTTGCATTTACAAGAATTGGTCGGTGTGGTAGACTGTTGCTCTGCGAGCAAGGCATTAATTCTCGCTTTCCGCTCCTATTTATTATCTTCTAGGATAAAAAAGGGGCATATTCCGAGGAAAGAGGTGATTTAACAGTGAGAAACTACGAAATTGCGGTCATAATAAGTCCAGATCTTAACGATCAATCTTTAGTAGATCTGAAAGAAACTATTAAAGATTGGATAATATCCTCTGGAGGAGAAGTTGCTTTAGTAGATGATAGGGGTCAGCGTAAGATGGCGTACCAGATAGAGAAAAAGCGAGAAGGACATTACATTTCCTGGTATTCAAGCCTTTTGCCATCTGGTCCTTCTGAAGTAGAAAGGCAGATGCGTCTAAACGAGAATATTTTGAGATTTATGATAATCAAATCTGATATACCTGTCGAGCCTAATGAAAAATCAATGTCAGTTGAGTCTGACAGCAATGTTGCTGAGACAGCTGCATCAATTGGAATCTCAGAAGAGATTACAGAAGGTGATAAAGTTACAGAAGTAGAAGTAGATGAGGTTTCGGGCGAAGAACAGGAAGAGGAGTCTGGATAATGACATTTCACAGAGGTTCTAGTAGGTCATATAACAAGAGACCTAGTGTATGCCAATTTTGTGTAGATAAAGTTACTAATTTGGACTATAAGAATCTGGATGTCCTAGTCAAACAAACTGATCCAGAGGGCAAAATAAGGCCAAGACGTCGTACGGGAACTTGTGCACGTCATCAGCGCATGGTAGCTATTGCCATAAAACGTGCTAGGCATATGGCTTTGTTAGCTTTTGATCGAGGCAGTTGGATCTAGATATAACTCATCTAATTAATACTAATAAACATGAGTAGTAAAACAGGTCAAAGATCCGGGCGATTGTCGCGGCGGCGGGTTAGTCGTGATCGTGTACTTAGAACATGGTTGTTGTCAGCAACATCAGCAGTTGCGTTAATCCTAGTTGGATTACTCGGATATGGTATCGTCGAAAAATACTGGATTATCCCTCATAAAACTGTAGCCACAGTTGGTGAACACGAAATATCTCTGGAACTATTGCAGCAGCATACTCATTACCGGAGAATGCAGATGCTGAATCAATACATTTCCTATTTAGATCTTCTTCAATATGCTGGAGATCAGCGAAACCAAGTGCAGGATTTACTAGATCAGATTGATAAAGAGCTGAAAGATCCAGTTGTGCTTACGCGAAGTATTATGGATGAATTGATTAACATGCATTTAATTTTCGATGAATCACAGATGCGAAACATTGTAATAGATGAAGATGAAATTGAAACTGCTATAAGGATTTATTTTGGGTACGAATCGGGCACCAAAGCCATGTCTTCAGTTAGTGCTGAAACTAATGACATAGATAGTGATGGTGAGACTCCAACTACACAATCTCCAACTGCGACCCCATACACTATGGAAGCGTATGAGGAGAACTATAGGACTTATTTTGAGGAAATAAATATTGATACTGGAATGAATGAAAATACATTCAGATCATTGTTTGAAAACAAGCTGCGTACTGAAAAATTACGTAATGTCATAGGAGAAGAACAGCAGTTCTTGGAAGAGGAGCAAGTGTATGTGAAACATATATTACTGTCATTGGATAATCTAGAGGCAGCGGCGGGTGTACTTGCTCGTGCTTTAGAAGATGAGGATTTCGATAAATTAGCCTTGGAGTTCTCTGACGATGTGTCTAATGCTGATGCAGGTGGAGATTTGGGTTGGGTTGCTAAGGGTGAAATGGTCAATAGTTTCGAACAAGTCATATTCTTAGCAGACGTGGGAGTAGTGCCTGAATTAGTGGCCACCCAGTTTGGATTGCACATAGTAAAAGTTGTTGAAAAGCAAGTGAGGTCGTTACCCGATAGTGTGGTTGATCAACGGAGGGTACTTGCCTTTAACGAGTGGCTTTCAGAAATGCGCTCAACTACTAGTATAGATATTCTAGATTGGTGGAAACCCTACGCTCCTATAAAACCAACTCTGCAGGGTACATACGATAGAATTAACGAATCAAAGTAGCTTAACTGGAGTATTTATCTATTAGTCTTTGCTGCTCATCACACAGATTTGCTAAACAACTTCATCTGGTTTCAAACTAATCACTTGACTTGAACTATCACTACTCATGTTGATTCCGTAAACTGTATCAGCTACTTCCACGGTATGCCGGTTATGGGTGATAAGGACAAATTGTGTGTTCTGACTAATTTCACGCAACATTGAGCGAAAACGACCCACATTACTCTCATCTAACATTGCATCAACTTCATCCAACAGCGCGAAAGGTGTTGGACTGACTCTAAGCAACGCGAATACTAAAGCACATGCTATTAATGCTCGTTCTCCGCCAGATAGAGAAGCTAGTCCTTGTTGGCGGCGACCAGGCAGCTGCGCAATAATTTCTACACCTGTACGGCTTAGGTCATTTTCGTCATCTAGCTCAAGCCTACCACTACCCCCGTCAAACAATCGTTTAAAGGCTTTCTCGAATTCTTTTGCCACAGCATCAAATGTGTTCCGAAACTCGCGTTGCATCAACTCGTCTAACTCGGAAATTACTTGACGAAGTTGATTTGATGCAGACTCAAGGTCCTCAATTTGTGATGACAAATATTCATGGCGTTCCTTGACCTCATCATATTCTTGCATAGCATCTGGATTGATGCCACCAATTCTACGTATCTGTATGCGACGTCGATTAATGGAATCTTCAATATCTTCTGGAAGTTCAGATACGTAATCCAAATGTTCTACTATTTGATTAAATGGGAGCGGTACTGACCCAGTCACATTTTCTCCAAATTCAATCTCAGTTAACCCAAAGTCATCATTGATTTGAGCTTGAAGTGTGTCAAGATGATCCTGCTTACGCTGTAGTTCTAACTGAGCCTGCGCATGCCGATGTTCCATATTATATATGGTTTCCCTAAACTTACTTTCGGGACCATCATTAGTTACCATTTTTGTCTCAAGAACGTGAATTGTTTCTTCTTCCGGCTCAATAAGTTGTTGTAATTTGGCAATGTCCCGTTGAGATTTTCTCTGATATTCACTCAGTTTTTTTATATTGGTCTTAATATCAGATATTTGTGTATCTAGCATGTTAAGCTGAGAATTTCGCGAGTCTACGCGTTCAAACTCGGTCTTATATGTAGAATTTAGTTCCGACCTCCTTGTTTCAGCATCTTGTAATGCACGTTCAGCGACAGCTAGGTGGGTTTGACAACTAGTTAAACTACTGGATAGTTCATTAGTGTCTAAAGCCACTGCTAGATTATAAAATTCTTTGACTTTTGCTTCTGAATCCAGGTGTTTATTTGTCAAAAGTTCAATTTCTTCCGAACAAGTTAGTATCTCTTCATCAGTTTTGTCTAACCTGGCTTGTAGTGTTTCTATCATCTGGGTCGTCCAATTGTGGTTAGATTGTGCTCTCTCCAATTCAACAATAGCAGCATCTCGTTCAGTAGAAACATTTAGTTCGTAGTCCATTAGTTCATCTAGAGCAGGTAGGAAATCGTCAAATAGTTCTCTTGTTTCACTTAGTTTTGATACTAGTTCATCCTTTTTCTGTGTTATTTTGTCACGTTTTGAATTAGCAGCATCTATTTGGCCAGGTAGATTTCGTGCTTCTCGGGCGAGGACCAGGCTGTGTGCTTCTGTTGCTTCACCTATGACTACATGTCCATTTGCGTAATAGGCTTCACCATCTCGAGTTACAGCCATTGATCCAAATGGAAGTTCGTTAGCAATCATCCGGGCAGAGGCGCTATTCTCACAAATCGCCGTGTGAGTGAGGAATATATTGACAGCATCACGGTATTCCTTGTCACACTCTATTAAGTCAGTAGCCCACCCGATGAATCCGTCATTATTAATATTCAGTGAGGACTCTGGAGCACTCAATCTGTCAAGCGGCAGTATAGTAGCTCTTCCACCGTGCTTGTCAAGCAACTCTTTGGCAGCATCAATTGAAGAATAATTTTCCACTAATATAGCTTGTATGCCATTTCCTAATGCTGCACCTATTGCTGTCTCTAAATCTTGGTCAGTAGTAATAATCTCAGCTATAGTACCAATATAGCTCAGTAAATTTCCATCTTTTGCAGCTTGTCTAAGTATTTCGTGTCCGGAAGAAGCGTTGTCTTGTCCTGCTCTTTGTTGGAATATCCACTTTTGTTTGGTCTGTAAGCGTTCTGATTCATCGATGGCTGCAGCCAACTGTTCTCCAATTTGCTCTGATTCTGTTCGGATAGCATGCAATGTTTTGGATAGTTCGTTGCGCTTATTCTTAGCAGTTCCTAATTCTATTTGCGCTTCTTTGTTCTTGTTCTCTAGAGTATTTAATTTTTTGTTTAATGCCTGCACACGTAAATCAGACTTCTGTAAATCTTGCTGTGATCCCTTAATTTCCGCGCATATTTGCTGACGATTATCGCTCAGTGCTTTGTGTTTAGCCTGAAAAGTTAATAGCTGCTCTTTTAGATTAGCTTTGTGCAGGAGTGCATCTGTTTCTTGCTTTTTTAGTTTGGAAAGTTCGCTTCTTTGTTGTTTGGACTTAGATTGAGCATCGGCTAATTGATTTAAAGATTTGTCTCGTTCTATCTTTAAATCTGTTCTCCTTGCTTCTGCCTCGTGCATTTTGTTACGATGTGACTCTAGACTGGTTCTCAAAGAAATGAGTTCAGATTGGATTGTCTCTCTTTGCTGTTTGATGTTACGAGCACGTTCCTCTGATACAGCTATTTCACGATAGTGAGATTGGTAATGT
>DCAJ01000057.1 GCA_002311455.1 Anaerolineales bacterium UBA1136
GGCAGACGAAGTACTACTCGGACTGAAAGAAAACGGGGGCGTTATGTACAGGCTAGGCCTGCGAATGGTGAGCTGCAGGATATAGCATTTGACGCGACATTTCGTGCTGCTGCTCCATATCAGATTGACCGCACTGAGCAACTTAGGGATGTTGCGTTTGCAATACGAACAGAAGATCTTCATCGTAAAATTCGGGTACGCAAGTCAGCCAACTTAGTCATATTTGTAGTGGATGCTTCATGGTCGATGGCTGTATCAGAACGCATGAGCGCTACTAAAGGCGCAATTGTTTCATTACTTACTGATGCGTATAAGAGGCGAGACAGAGTAGGGTTAATAGTGTTTCAGAAAAATGATGCAATATTGGTCTTACCGCCCACTGGTTCTGTACAGCTCGCACGTGTTGCATTGGCAGATATACCTGTAGGTGGTAAGACCCCTCTATCAGCTGGATTGACATTAGCACATAGAGTTATTGTGCAACAGCAGCTTTTGTACCCCGATGTAGTACCTCTTATGATTTTACTAACTGACGGTGCTGGGAATGTATCTATGACAAACCGGTCTCCTAGGGAAGAAGAATATCAAGCTGCTACGCTTTTGAATAAGCAAGGTATACGGAGCATAGTGATCAACATGGAGCATGCTGCTTTTGATCAAGGTCTTGCCCCTACTTTGTCTGAATATTTGGGTGCACCTTGTCTTACATTACAGGAATTGAGAGCAGAGAATCTCTATGCCACTGTTAGGTACGAGCTTGATCAGCTCTAGGAAATCTTCTTTAGATTGTGCTGTCCGATTTGTAGGTTCCGAAGACACGCACGTCCGGAGCCATCTCACTGAGGTGGTCTAGAGCCCGTTGGCATCTATGTTCTTGTATGCTTCCTTCGAAATCTAGGTAGAATATATAGTTAAAAGTCTCCGATGGAGTTGGCCTAGACTCTATTTTTGTGAGATTTATATCGCGCATTGCAAACACACCAACGGCTCGAAATAGAGATCCAGGTGTAGTTCCTCCTTGGCTAAGCGTAAATGCAATGGAAGTCTTTGTTGATTCATGGGTGACTATTTCCGGTTCGCGGGCTAGGGCAAGGAATCGAGTGTAATTTTCCTTTGCATCCTCTATAGATTCGTCTAATATTTGCATGTTATAAAATTCTGCTGCAAGTCGTGATGCAATAGTGGCATGGTCACGGATATCTGTCTCTGACAGTGTTTTGACAGCTCCGGCAGTATCGTAGGAAGCCTCACGTTCTACTCCTAATTTGTCTATGTATTTCTCACATTGGGCCAACGCTTGTGGATGGGATATTACCTTGCGAATATCCTTTATCTGTACACCTGGATGTGCAATCAAACAGTGTCTTACCCTAAATATTTTTTCTCCTACAATGGACAATTGGTGTCTTTGCAATAAGTCATAATTGCGGTGTATGCTTCCAGCCAGTGAATTCTCAACAGGTATCATACCTTTTGTACAGTCACCATTGTCTACACTGGAAAAAACCGTGTCAAAAGTGCGGCAGGCTACCGGTACTATACTATGCCCAAAATGGGCTATAGCTGCTGCCTCTGAATATGCTCCTCTTTCACCTTGAAATGCAACTCTCATGTAATATTTTTCTCCAACCTACTAATGATAGCTTTTGTCATCTGCTGGGTAGAAAGAGCATTTTCTTCTTGCAAGTCAATTGTACGACATCCGTCGTCCAGAGCTAAGCTTACCGCTGTCTCAATACATATGGCTTCTTGCTCTAGTTGAAGCGAATGACGTAACAATAGGGCTGCTGAGAGAATCATACCAATTGGATTGGCAATGCCCTTGCCAGCTATATCAGGTGCAGATCCATGAATAGGTTCATACAGCCCTGGTCCACTGTCACCCACTGATGCAGATGGAAGGTTACCCATAGATCCAGTGAGGACAGATGCTTCATCAGTCAGTATATCGCCAAACATATTGCTAGTGACCAATACGTCAAAATTGGATGGTTTTGTGATTAGGTGCATCGCAGCTGCGTCAACCAACAAATGATTGAAACTAATAAGTGGATGATCATTTGCAACATCACTGGCGATTTGACGCCATAATCTAGATGATTCAAGAATGTTTGCTTTATCAACCGAGGTGACTTTGCATTGCCGGTCTCGAGCTAGGTTACATGCTAATTGTACTATTCTTTTTACTTCATAATCCCAGTAGACCATGGAATCTACGGCTCGCATTTTTCCATCTTGATCGATACTGCGACAGCTTGGCTCACCATAATATATTCCTCCAGTTAATTCTCTTACTACTAGTATGTCTACATCCTTAAGCCGGTCATTTTTTAGTGGTGAAGACTCTTGCAGCTTTGGGTGTGTGCTTACTGGTCTTAGGTTGGCAAACAGACCCATTTCTTTTCGCAAAGTCAGAAGTCCTTGTTCCGGGCGAACTTTGGCGTTTGGATCATCCCATTTGAGTCCTCCAACTGCGCCTAGTAACACTGCGTCAGCATCTAGACAATCCGCTAGAGTTTCATCTGTAAGAGCCACACCATACTGGTCAATCGAAACGCCTCCCATCAAGTGTTCATCCATTTGAAAATCATGACCGAATTGACTAGATACTTTGTCCAATACTTGTTGCGCAGCGTTGGTGACTTCGGGACCGATACCATCACCTGGTAGTACAACGATATGTGCCTTCATGTTAAAACCAGCCCATACTCAATACCATCAATCAACGCTTGCCAACTTGCCTCGATAATGTTGGTGCTTGTTCCTACAGTACTCCAGCGTTCTTGTTCATTGTGCATATCAATTAGCACACGCGTGAGTGATGCGGTTCCGTCACGTCCATCTAGAATTCGCACCTTGAAATCTGACAAATGCATTTCATTTAGTTTAGGATAGGAAGGTAAAAGAGCCTTACGCAATGCTATATTGAGAGCATTGACTGGTCCATTTCCATCACCTGCCGTGTGTATTTCCTCCTCGTTTACAAGTATTTTCACCAATGATTCAGAGAACATTCCACGTCCCTGACGGTGTTGAACTGTGGCCGAGTAATCTATAAACTCGAATGGTGGCTTGTAGTCAGGTTGACGACGTTTTAGGCGTATTGCTACTGATGCTTCTGCTGCCTCAAATGAGAACCCTTGTGACTCTAACTCCTTGATTTCTGAAAGGACCTCTGTCACAGTTTCCTTGTTGTCTAATCGCATTCCGAATTCTTCTGCTTTAGAATGCAAATTGCCGTGACCAGATAGTTCTGACACTACTGTACGCATTTCATTTCCTACAAGTTCAGGATTGATATGTTGGTAGCTATGTGAGTTGCGTCGCATAGCAGCTACATGTATGCCACCCTTATGTGTAAACGCACTATGTCCCACATAAGACTGATGTTCATCAGGGGAGAGATTAGTGACCTCAGCTACAAAATGGGCTATGTCGTATAGTTCACTAAGGTTACCCTCCGGCAGACAGGTGATACCCATTTTTAGTTCTAGATCTGGCAGAATGCTACACAAATTGGCATTGCCGCACCGTTCTCCATAACCATTGATAGTGCCTTGAATATGTGTCACACCTTCGCGTACGGCTATGAGCGTGTTAGCAACAGCACATCCAGAATCATTGTGCGTGTGGATTCCTAAAGGAGTATTAAGTTGTTTTTT
Organism: Anaerolineales bacterium UBA1136; assembly: GCA_002311455.1. Classification (GTDB taxonomy): domain Bacteria; phylum Chloroflexota; class Anaerolineae; order Anaerolineales; family UBA11657; genus UBA11657. Next base: position 3,663 of record DCAJ01000057.1, read on the forward strand.
CACTTCGCGTATAACAGAAGCTATTTGCCATGGCATAGCGCCACCATTAGTGTCACAAAGCACGATTGTATCTGCACCTCCACTCTGAGCTGCCAGTATAGTCTCCATAGCATAAGCTAAGTCAGAGTAGTATCCGTCAAAAAAATGCTCCGCATCGTAAATGACTTCTTTTCCATGTTTTTTCAGGTGAGCTACACTTTGTTCAATGATACGCAGATTTTCTTCTTGTGTGGTCTTGATCACATCAGTTACGTGTAGTTTCCACGATTTTCCTACTAGTGTACATGTAGGAGTGTTTGCTTGTAGTAATGCTTGTAAGTTATTATCTTCCTCTGGTTGAGAGCCGGCACGGCACGTAGATCCGAATGCAGTGATCTGCGCATTTTTAAGATCTAATTCGGTCATTCGATCAAAGAATTCAACATCTTTTGGGTTAGATCCGGGCCATCCTCCTTCAACATAATCTAATCCAAGATCGTCAAGACGCTGTGCTATGCGAAGTTTGTCGTTACAGGAGAGGGATATTCCCTCGCGTTGTGTACCATCACGTAAGGTCGTATCGTAGATTTTTGTTGTACCTATTGCTGTCATGCTGCCTCGTAGGACTCTATTAGTGCTTCGTGCGAGAGAATGTAGCCAAGTTGGTCCACTCCAGTTAGAAGACACTTTTTTGCAAAACTATCGATTGGAAATGTTACATTAGTACCGGTAGGAATAGTTAAAGTCTGAGAGGCAAGATCTATGGATACTTCTGACTCTGGTGATTGGGTGAATAATTCAAATAATGAGTGATGAATGTCTGTGTTCACAACTATAGGTAGGAGTGCGTTTTTCAAGGCATTGTTGCGGAAAATGTCTGCGAATGAGGTCGATATAACCGCATATATACCCCATGCAGTTAGAGCCCAAGGCGCATGCTCTCGCGAGGAACCGCACCCAAAGTTGTCACCAGCGAATAGGATTCTTGCATTCTGATTTTGTTGTTGATTTAGTACAAAATCAGGTTTGGCGGAACCATCACTATTGTAACGCCAGTCAGAGAAAAGTGCTTCTCCCAGACCGCTCTTGTCAGTTACCTTTAGGAACCGAGCTGGAATGATCTGGTCTGTGTCTATGTTCCGTTTAGATATTACAGCGACTCTAGATTTGAGATAAGTGAATTTGGCCATTCTATAGCATCTCCCTAACATCTGATATTTCTCCCTTGAGTGCAGTTGCAGCTGCTGTTAAAGGAGATGCGAGGAATGTACGTGCACCTTTACCCTGTCGTCCTTCAAAATTCCTGTTGCTGGTACTTACAGCATATTGACCCGGTTCTACTTGGTCACCGTTCATTGCTATACACATGGAACAGCCCGCTTCACGCCATTCCGCACCTGCATTAGAGAATACTTTATCTAAGCCTTCAGATTCAGCCTGCATTTTCACTGATTGTGAACCCGGTACTACTAACATTCTTACGTTGTCTGCAATCTGACGACCCTCTAGTATTTTTGCTGCTAAGCGCAAATCAGAGA
>DCAJ01000114.1:0-272 GCA_002311455.1 Anaerolineales bacterium UBA1136
CACACCAACTCTTATATAAGCGAGGATAAATATTAAGGATGAGTCTAAATGGTTATGGTCCAAATGGCAGCAAGCCTATACAACTAAACGTGCTCGGAAGCCCAATTAAAGAATGCTCAAACGATCCGATTACTGGTTTCTTTCGGAACGGAAACTGGTGTACAAGTCCTGAAGATATTGGTTCCCATACAGTTTGCGCACGAGTCACTCGTGAGTTTCTCGAATTCAGCAAGGCATCTGGAAATGATTTGTCAACTCCTAATCCACAATTA
>DCAJ01000114.1:339-2186 GCA_002311455.1 Anaerolineales bacterium UBA1136
TGTTTCAGGGACTACAACCAGGAGATTGCTGGTGCGTGTGTGCACCACGCTGGAAAGAAGCACTTGATGCCAATTGTGCATGCCCAGTTAGATTAGAGTCTACGCACATAGGTGCACTAAAATTTATAGACTTAGAAGACCTGCGCAGAAATGCTATCAAGGATTGAAAGCGTCAATACTGGGAAAATATTAGTTGCTGATATCAGGACCTTGATGTTAGAATATGGTAACTAACTAAATAATAAACAATCTAATAATGCTAAAGTCAAAAACTATAAAATAAAATGACGCCTAGAGAATCGACAATAAGTCATATTTTTCTAAAAACATCCCATGGTGCACCCATGGAGCCAGTAAAAAGCGCCACCGCTATTACTGGTGAAGGTTTACAGAATGATGTTAGTAGAGGTCGCAAACTTAGACAGGTATTAATTGTCGATAATCACACAATTAAAGAATTTGGTTTATCACCAGGAGCATTACGTGAAAATATAATAGTGGAAGGAGAAAGTCTTGCCGGTGCTGTGACCGGCACTATCATTCAATTGGGTACTGCAAAACTAGAGGTTACCTTGGACTGTGCCCCATGCGACTTTCTAGACGATATTAGACCTAACCTACAAGATAATATAGAAGGTAGAAGAGGAACACTTTGCCGGGTCCTGGATGGCGGAATCATTACAGTTGGAGATGTGGTAACCCTCTCTGATTGACAAGTTCTAACCTAAACAGCAACCTCCACTCATATACAAAATTCCTAGCACCGAAAATTATTTTCTCATTCTGTATAATTTCGTTGCCTACTAGATACAATTGTTGATACATAAACTTTATATACATTTGTATACTCAAGAATTGTTGTAACTCTGAACACTAACATCCGACTTAATTCCACTCTTTGCAAGAGCAGCAGACACAATGTCCGCAGATTGCTTTGTATTAGACCATTCTCCAACAGCCTTCACTTCAATCCAATAATATGCTGACAACTCTATTGTGCTTTCTCCAAACCCCTTGAAAGTCACTCGCGGAGCCGGATCTTTTGTGATTATACCTGGCAAACGACCCAAAGCATCGCCAACAATATTCTCTGTGGCTGCTACATCTGAACCGTAAGAAACACTGATGTTCATTTCTAGGCAGCATCGATCAACGCGGTTGAAATTCCGTACTGGTTTCGAATAAACGATAGTATTAGGTATTAAAACTATCACACCATCGTAAGTCTGAATTTCAGTTGCACGGAGATTGATATTGGTTACAACACCAGTATATCCGCCTACTTCAACTGTGTCGCCTATATCAAAAGGCTGCTGGAGTAGCAGCAGTACTCCAGCAATTAGATTCTTTGATACATCCTGCAATGCGAATCCAAGGGTAAAACCTATAATGCCAAGCCCAGCAACAAACGCAGTCAGATCAAATCCAACTTGCTGCAAAGCAATTACAGTGCCTGTTATTACAATTGCTAACTTAACTGATCTTATTAACAAAAGGGACAGTTCAGGATCTACATTGCGATGTTTAAGCGCCCTACTTACTCCCCTAGCAGCAAGGGCAGAAACATAAAGTGTGATCAAGAAAAACACCATACTAGACACTAAACTAGGCAATATCCGCAAAAAACTTTCTAGTAAAGGTACTGAAGATGACACTATAACATCCATAATCTTCCTCAAATCATTTGATGATAGTCTGTTGGCAATTCAGTACTATTAACATAACATATCAATAGTTAACTTTCCCAAAAATAATAAGATAACAAAAAAAACACGTATTGATTTTAGCATAATGACGCAATCATTGCTTCAGATTGTAACAATCCTATACCTCCATGTTCGTTAATC
>DCAJ01000114.1:2302-2622 GCA_002311455.1 Anaerolineales bacterium UBA1136
GTTTAATTGGAAATGGAATTCCGCACTATGCAAAGGGTGTGGATTTTGTGTGTTTTTATTGCTGCAAGTAGAAAGGTGCTGGTATATCCCCACCCACAAAACCTATGTTATGTACAGCAATAATGCTGTTATAGGCGTAGGAACTGATAATCCAAAATATCATATTATTAGGAGGCTCACTTGGAAGCCAAAGGTCTCAAATCACTGCGAGTACGCCTAGCATCACCTGAACAAATCCTATCTTGGTCATTTGGCGAGGTCACCAAGCCAGAAACAATCAACTATCGTCGTCTACGGCCAGAAAAAGATGGTCTTTTCTG
>DCAJ01000114.1:2741-3071 GCA_002311455.1 Anaerolineales bacterium UBA1136
TCATCAGTACGACGTGAGCGTATGGGTCACATAACACTGGCTGCTCCTGTTGCACATGTTTGGTATGCCAGAAGAGTCCCTTCGTATATGGGACTTCTATTAGATGTATCTCGGCGAGATTTAGATAGAGTACTGTATTTCGCACAATATGTAGTTACAGATGTAGATGAAGATGCTAGAGAAAAAGCCATCCACCGTCTCGAAGAAGACGTTGAAGACCAAGAAAAACAGCAATTCGAAGAAGTAAAGGCAAAAATCGCGGCCGCCAAGCAATACCGTGATGTAAGAGTTGAAAAACTCGAAGCACGTATAGACGAGATCAATTTAAGT
>DCAJ01000114.1:3215-3586 GCA_002311455.1 Anaerolineales bacterium UBA1136
ACGAGATCAATTTAAGTTATGAGAATAATCTCGGTAAAAAGCTGGAACCACTAATGCGTGAAGCGCAAGACTTGCAACAAACAATCGACGATGAACGTGGTAATCCCGCTAAACTCGCTTTAAGGTTGAAAACTGCCAGTACTACATTGGTAGCAAAAGGTGAAAAGATNNAAAGATTGAATCCAGCCATTTGACTGTACTAAACAATGCTGTACAGAACCGTTTGCAAGAAATTGAAGCTAAATTGAAAGAAAAACTTGACGAGAAGCTTGCAAGTGTCTCGATGGATATAGAAACCAGCAAAGCAGAAGCTGAAGATGAAATTGTGCGTCAACAGACTGCATTAGACGAACTGACTTCACAACAGCAAG
>DCAJ01000114.1:3625-10707 GCA_002311455.1 Anaerolineales bacterium UBA1136
CACAACAGCAAGATCGTATTGCTGAGGATCGCGAGAAACTTATCAAACTTAAGTCAATGATGTTCTTGTCAGAAGCACAGTATCGAGACTTAAAACAGCATTGGGGTCAGGTCTTCCGTGCTGGAATGGGTGCTGAAGCACTTTACGAAGTACTATGTGACATGGATTTAGATGAGTTACTCGAGGAACTTTGGGTGGAAATACGTACCACTAAGAGTCAACAGCGCAAGAAGAAAGCCATCAAGAGGCTCAAAGTGGTTGACGCAATGCGCAATTCTAATAATAAGCCAGAGTGGATGATTCTCACAGAGCTACCTGTTTTACCGCCTGACCTCCGGCCGATGGTACAGCTTGACGGAGGACGTTTCGCTACCTCTGACCTTAATGATCTATACCGAAGAGTAATTAATCGAAACAATCGATTGAAAAGACTACTAGATCTCTATGCGCCTGACGTAATAATTAGAAACGAAAAACGAATGTTACAAGAAGCAGTAGACTCCCTGATTGATAATGCCCAGAGAGGCAAAGCTCTCAGCAGAAGAGGTCGTCGCGAGCTAAAATCGCTTAGCGACATGTTAAAAGGTAAAAAAGGTCGTTTCAGACGCAATTTGCTGGGCAAAAGAGTAGATTACTCCGGCAGATCAGTGATTGTAGTAGGTCCAAAACTGAAACTAAATCAATGTGGGCTACCTAAGGTAATGGCTCTAGAGCTCTACAAACCGTTTGTTATGGCAAAACTTGTAGAGTATCAACATGCTACCAATGTGAAGAGTGCCAAACGTATTATAGAGCTAGGAAAACCAGAGGTATGGGAAGTATTAGAGGAAGTCATCCAAAATCGTCCTGTACTACTTAACCGTGCACCTACTCTTCACCGTTTGGGTATACAAGCTTTTGAACCTGTACTAGTAGAAGGTAAAGCAATACAGATTCATCCCCTGGTATGCTCAGCATTCAATGCTGACTTTGATGGAGACCAAATGGCAGTGCACGTACCGCTGTCACCGAAAGCGGTCGATGAAGCCTATACGCTCATGCTTGCGTCAAAAAATTTGTTAAAGCCTGCGGATGGCGAGCCAATAGTAGGACCCTCCAAAGACATGGTATTAGGCGTATATTACATGACCATGGAAAAAGATGGCAAAAAGGGAGAAGGAAGAATTTTTGCTGATATTGATGAAGTTGATCTTGCCTATTCACTTGGCCAGATTGATTTGCACACTAAAATAAAACTATCTATTGAAACTCACTTCGATGATGAGAACAGGCGGTACGACGAGGAAGATTCTCGTCGAAGGTTGGTAGATACTACAGTTGGCCGCGCCTTATTCAACCGTGTATTGCCGAATAAAATGCAGTACGTAAATCTGTTACTTGACAAAACAAAGTTACAAGATCTGGTGAGTCAATGCTATGCTATTGTAGGCCAGGATGAAACTACTATAGTAGTCGACGAGATTAAAAACCTCGGGTTTCGTTATGCTACTAAATCAGGTGTTACTATTGCTGTATCTGATATCACCGTGCCAAAAGTTAAAGCGACAATCGTTAGCCGTACCGAAGAGGAAGTGGCTGATTTAGAGAAGCAATACCAACGTGGTTTGCTCACCGAGCAGGAGAAAACTGATGCCACTATTCAACTTTGGCAAGCTGCACGCAAGGAGTTAGAGCAGGAAGTAAAAAATGGCCTTGAACCAGATGGCAATCTCAGCATAATGGCAATATCTGGAGCTACAAAAGGCGGATTCACTCCAATAGCACAACTCGCCGGAATGCGAGGTCTTATGGCTGATCCAGCTGGACGGATTATTCCCCTGCCAATTAGATCCAACTTCCGAGAAGGACTGCGAGCACTCGAATATTTCATATCTACACATGGTGCAAGAAAAGGTTTAGCCGACACAGCCCTTAGAACGGCCGATGCTGGATATCTGACACGAAGACTCTGCGACGTAGCTCAGGATGTAATAATCAACGCTAATGACTGTGAAACTGAAGACGGACTCATGATTCGGCGTAAAGATGATGTAGCAGGTCAGAAATTCTATGAACGCATACAGGGAAGACTAGCAGCAGCAAATGTGGTTCACCCTAGTACAGGAGAATTAATTGTAGCAAGAAACGAAGAATTAACTGAAGAAATATCGTTCATTATACAGGATTTGAACATTGATGAGATATTCGTGCGGTCACCACTAGTTTGCCATTTAAACCGAGGTATATGTGCTATGTGTTATGGACGTGATCTCGGACGGGGAGAATTGGTAGCAATAGGAACAGCAGTAGGTATTATTTCTGCTCAATCCATTGGAGAGCCAGGCACCCAGCTTACACTGCGAACATTCCATACAGGCGGAGTTGCACATGGGCTAGATATTACGAGTGGTCTACCAAGGGTGGAGGAAATTTTCGAAGCAAGAAAAAAACCAAAGGGTGAGGCAGTAGTCACTGAGATTGATGGTAAATGCGAAGTCATTCGCAATGAGGATGGAAACGCGTCTATTCGCATCATCAATAGTCAGTTATTAACAGATGAATATAATGTTCCTAAAGGATGGGCAATTAAAGTAGAAGACGCTGATGAAATAACTGCAGGATCAGTGATAGCTACTCGGGGTGATAACGCAAAGACAGCCGAAAATGAAGGTAAGGTCCACCGTAACGATAGATCCATACTGGTATCTCGGGAACACTATGAAGAACAGACATATGATATACCCACTAATGCCCGCATACTGGTAGTTGAAGGACAAAAAATGCGTGCTGGGGACAGCCTTACCGAAGGTTCTCAAAATCCTCATCGTATCCTTCGAATATTAGGTCGAGATGCATGCGAACTTTATTTGCTAACCGAGGTCCAGCAAGTCTACAGATCACAAGGCCAAAAAATTCATGACAAACACTTCGAAGTAATCATAAGGAAAATGCTTCTTCGAACGCAGATTGTCCGTGCAGGTGATACTGAACTACTACCAGGTGAATACGCAGACAGGTATTCCCTGCAGGAAATGAATGAGCAACTAATAGCGGAAGACAAGGAGCCGGCAGCAGGAGTACCAATGTTGCTTGGTATTACTAAGGCTTCCTTAGCTACCGACTCGTTCCTGTCTGCATCATCCTTCCAACATACTATACGTGTTCTAGCAGGCGCAGCAATCGAATCCAAATTAGATCCTCTAACTGGACTCAAGGAAAACGTAATAATTGGAAAGCTGATACCTGCAGGTACAGGATATAAATCCCATCAGCCTGTACCAGACATAATAGAAGATGACGCTGTGTTAGAAGATAACCTTGAAAATACTATCTTGAGCGACGCAGATTTCGTATAGCAGAAATACTAACACAAATCTAAATGCTCCCAAGGTTAACTCCTGGACTATCAATATATTCACAGACAGTATTTTGAGTAATTGCGCCAGTGCTGTCTGTGAATACTATCTTGGTTGAATTGTCAGGTATAATCTCTGCGGAGCAGCTTCGTGTCTTTTACTGAATTAGGCCTTCAACAGACCCTAGCAACTAGATTGCTTAATCTAGGGTACATTAGTCCATCCCCAGCTCACAACAAAACTATACCAGCTATTCTAAGTGGCGATAGCCTGTTAGTTTGCAGCCCATTAGGAGCCGGATTCACAGAATCGGCCTTCCTTTCAATCATCAGCCTCTCTGCAACACAATCTCGGTCTGGACAAGCATACGTAATATTGTCAGCGAGCAAAGAACACAAGCATATCACTGAGCAACGGCTAAAATTATTAGTTGGTGAGGAGATTGAAATTGACATTTCAACTGACCTCGAAGGATCCTTGCTACCAAAACCTCAAGCATGCATATGGGTAAGTACAGCTAAAGAATTTCACGATCACTTGCGCAACACACCAACTATTAGAGAACTATCGTGCACCTTGCTGCTCACCGAAACTGACGAAATAATTGCTCGTGGCTCCAAGCCTGATTTGCTTGCATTGGGCCAATATCTCTCGAAACAATGTCAAGTAATAATATGTACTAGCAGAGTCACTAAATCAATAAATAGTATCAGTAGCTCTTTGCAACATAATCCTAAACGGTACAAACTCAATACAAATATTGAGGAACCTGCAAGTATTGCTCAGCAAGCATGGCCCGTACCTGAAAATATGAAAGCACAGTTGCTATTAAAACTTTCCAGCAAATTACATAACGCAAAAGTAATAGTCATGGTCAGAAATGATCAAACCGCTGCAAGGTTAGCACGGCGTATGCGAACCAGAAGGATAAGAGCAGCTGCTTTAATATCCATCGGTAAATTAGACATTTTGGCCCGCTTTGAATCAGGTGACATCAAAATATTAATGTTGCCACAGAGCACAAACAATTCTAGATCACTGGAAGACATCACTCATGTTATTTATTATCATTTACCTGATAACCCGAGTGACTATTTGGACGTATTGAACAAGGCACCTAATTCAGTACATATGAGTCTAATTTCACCCAGCGAAGAAGAGCAGTTAATCGAGATTGAAGATATACTGAAACGTCCTATATTACGCAATATACTTATTGATTTTGACTACAGAAAGCAAGTTAGTAATTCAACGGACGAATCCAAGTCAAGAAAGAAGAAAAAACAATCAAAACGCAAAAAGAAACCGGAAACCAAGACTGTATGGGACCCTGATATTCCACGCACTTGGGGAGACCGAAATACACGCCGACCAAGTCCTGAAAAAATACCATTAGAAGAATGGTCCCCTAGTCCATTGTCCTCCATTTGGTTAGAGGATAATATCGACAGAACTACCAATCCTATGCCAGGGGAAAAACCGTCGCGCCGTCGTCGCAAGAAATATAGTAGAAATCGTAACGAAAACAAGTCCTCCCGTTCTAAGAAATAATAATGTAAATTAATTGTGCCCTGCAGTAGATTAATAACCACATATTTTCCGTTTGCCACAACCAGTTAGAAGGAGTAGATGCCTATGGAAATAGGACATATCAAACCAATAGATATCGACGAAGAAATGCAAGCAGCATATCTCTCGTATGCCATGAGCGTTATAATCTCCAGAGCCTTACCTGATGCTCGTGACGGCCTCAAACCGGTGCATAGACGCATCCTGTATGCAATGTATGATATGGGTATCAACCCACAATCTAGTCATAAAAAGTCAGCTAGAATTGTCGGTGAAGTGCTGGGAAAATATCATCCACATGGGGACCAGGCTGTATATGATGCAATGGCTCGCATGACCCAAACCTTCTCTATGCGTTCTACACTTCTAGATGGTCAAGGAAATTTTGGATCTATGGATGGTGACACACCAGCTGCTATGCGTTATACCGAGGCAAGATTACACCCTATATCCACGCAACTTCTTACTGATATACGGAAGAATACTGTTGATTTCATTAGTAATTTTGATGATACGCTGCAGGAACCAGTGGTGTTGCCAGCTGCATTTCCAAACTTGATGGTTAACGGAAGCACAGGTATAGCAGTAGGAATGTCTACTTCGGTTCCACCGCATAACTTGTCTGAAGTATGCGGTGCTCTAGCACTAATGCTAGAGAATTGGACAAACCTAGACAAAATACAAGTACAGGACCTCATGCAGCACATCAAGGGCCCTGACTTTCCAACCGGCGGATTAGTTATCACACACGCAGAAGAAGATGTATTAGCCAGTGCTTATGGATCGGGCAGAGGAAAAATAACTGTAAGAGCCCGTATTCATGTAGAGGAATTAGCAAGAGGACGTCAACGCCTAATTGTCACAGAATTACCCTATCAGACCAATAAGGCATCATTAATAAGCCGTATCGCTAGTCTTGCACGCGAAAATCGTATAACTGGAATTACTGACCTAAGAGACGAATCTGATCGTCAAGGAATGCGGATAGTAATCGACCTAAACAAATCAGCAGACCCAGACACAGTATTGAAACAGTTGTTCAAACTAACCCTCCTACAAACCACTTTCAGCATCATCTTGCTAGCACTTGTAAACGGAGAACCAAGACTCTTAACCCTAAAACAGGCGTTACGCGTGTTCCTAGAGCACCGAATAGAAGTAGTACGGAGACGGTCTCAATTCGACCTTAAAAAAGCAAAAGATAGAGCATATCTCATATCCGGTTTATTAGTCGCACTTGACAATATAGATGAAGTGATATCACTAATACGCAACTCAAAAGATGTACCTACTGCACGCAAAGCACTCATGGACCAGTATGACCTAAGTACTACACAAGCTAATGCAATCCTTGACATGCCACTACGACAATTGGCGCAACTACAAAGAAATATACTCAAAGATGAGTACAAAGATCTAATGACTCAAATTGAAGGACTACAGTCGCTGTTAAGATCACCAACAAAAGTGCGTGAAGTAGTATCGTTAGAACTGAGGAAAGTTAGTGGAAAGTACTCTGACAATCGTCGTACCCACATAATAACTTCCAGCGATAGTCAGGAAACAATTAGCGCCAGTATTATAGTTCCAGATGAAGACTCATGGGTAGTACTGACTCAAGAAGGCACATTAGCTCGCATTAATAATACACGTCGACCCGCACTTACTGGATATACACCTCTAGCAATATTACGAGCCAATACACGTGACATTCTATATTTGATTGCGATTGATGGAACTGCCTCTGCAATAACAGTAGGATCGATTCCTATTGCATCCAATCCAAGGTCAGGAGTTCTGATTGACTCAGTAAGCGCCATGACAAACAAATCAGTAGTTGTAGCTGCACTCTCCATCAATCCCTTAATCCTCAGTCAATCAGATAGATTTTTATCACTATTTCTAGCCACAGCTCAAGGAGGCGTCAAAAGACTGCTAGTTAACGATCTGCCAGGCCCATCAGCATCATTGTTCAAGCTAATAAAAATTGGTACCAACGATAGGCTAGCGTCCGCCTGTTGGATAACATCCTCTCAAAATGCACTAGTGTTCACTGCGGAAGGTAAAGGAATACGCTTTGATAGCAATATAGTTCGCACAACTGGTCTCTCCGCCGGTAGTGTACAAGGTATACGTCTTGGTCACAAACATGATCACATAATTACATGTACGTCAGCG
>DCAJ01000114.1:10755-17004 GCA_002311455.1 Anaerolineales bacterium UBA1136
ATGCCTAGTGTCACAAAATGGCAAGGCAAAACGCGCTGTGGTTTCCCAGTTCCCACTTCAAGGGCGCGGTGGAAGAGGTGTACAGGCATGCAAACTAGATGCAGGACAAAGATTGTCAGGTGCCGTTGAGGCAGTTTCTGATAGTGAAATAGTAATAATCACATCAAAGAGAAAAGCGTATGCAGTGAAAGTCACAGATGTACCATTACGGGGCAGATCAGCTGCTGGTTCTCAAATATTAGAACTACCCGACAAAGAGAAAATAACCGGAATGATACTTTGTCAGCAAATTTTGCAACACCAAACCAAAAAATCGGTTACTGTAGTAATAGACAAGAAAACTACTGATAAAAGACCTAGGACTAGACACAATAAGACCCGCTCTACAAAGAACCAATCAAATAAATCACCTAGCGCTACAACAGCAAAATCTAAGAAAACAACCACTTCAAAAAAAGTATCGCAGAGGGTGAAAGATACTAGTAAATCTCCCAAAATCCAAAAAAATAAACAGATACCCTTGTTTAAAGCTCCAAAATGATCAAGATGATAATAGAGTACAATCAAACAGTATCTCAGATATATGCAAGCAATACAGACCAATGTCTAACATAGTAAAATATTTGTAATGAAAGAACAACTAGAAGTTACTCTAACTAATATTAGAACTGCTCTTGACCGTGAAGACATTGCACTAGCACAAAAACTGCTAAACAAACTTCACCCAGCTGACCAAGCAGATGCGATAAGCGATCGTCCTCTCCAAGAGCAAACAGAGATGCTACCCAATTTAAACGTAGACAACGCTGCTGACGTTCTAGAGCACTTGGATGAAGATGAAGCAGCCGAAATTGCTGCAAAACTGCCGCTTGAAACTCTAGCTGGCTTGTTAGATGAAATGGAGCCTGACGAAGCGGCAGACATATTACTAGATTTGTACGAAGAACGTGCATTAGCTGTGATGGAGAAAATGGTCTCCACTGACAACGTTCGCCCATTGCTAGAGTATGATGATGATACTGCAGGTGGACGTATGACAACACAAGTTCCTATCTTGCACCGTGAGATGACGGCCAGCCATGCTATCACATATCTACGCAACTCAAAGCCAGATTCAGAAAATCATTACAATCTGTACGTCATAGACAAAGATGGGAGGCTGCTAGGCATAGTAGGATTGAGAGAACTCATCACAGCTAAACCAGTCACTAGTATAGAAGCCATAATGAATTCCGATGTGATTAGTGCATCTGTTAACGATGATCAAGAAGAATGTGCCAAGCTAATGTCTCACTACAACTTGATGAACCTGCCCATTGTCAATCAAAGCAACCAACTAGTAGGAGTAATTACCTATGACGACCTGGTAGAAGTCATAGAAGACGAAGCCACTGAAGACATTTATGCCTTAGCAAATCTGTCAGCTGATAGTGATTTGGATGTATTCAGCCCGGTAAGTATGATGATCACCCGACGTCTGCCATGGCTTTATGTAAACCTTGGTACTGCCTTTCTGTCTGCCTTTGTCATAAGCCGATTCGAAGCTACTATTGCCAAAATAGCAGTACTTGCCGTATTTCAATCTGTGGTAGCAGGCTTGGGAGGAAATGCAGGCACACAGGCACTAGCTATAATGGTCCGTGGATTAGCACTTAAACAGCTAGAATTTCGCCATATCTGGAGAGCCTTAGGTAGAGAGTTAGTCATAGGAATGCTGCATGGATTAGCTATAGGGATAGCGGTTGCAGGTATAGTATATCTGTGGAGAGGAAATCCTTGGCTAGGTCTAATAATAGGGTTAGCCACATTTGGAAATCTTCTGGTAGCAGGAGTTATGGGTACACTTGTGCCATTGACACTCAAGCATTTTCATCAGGACCCAGCACTTGCCTCAAGCATATTAGTAACAGGTATCACTGACGTTATTGGTTTCGCTCTATTTCTAGGTCTGGCTACATTGTACCTACCTTATCTATGATCATACTTCAAATTATCAGACCAATACTGCTATGTCTGTCACAATAATTATCAACCCATACGCCAATAGATGGAAATGTGGTCGACAGGTTGACATGATAGACAAATGCATGCAGAAGTCCGGTTTGAATTATCATATGCACCTAACTAAGGAGAAAGGACACGCAATCAAATTAGCCTATGATGCTGCTGCACCAGGCGAACAAACAATAATCGCTGCCGGTGGGGATGGCACACTCAATGAAGTGGTCAACGGAATACTGAAGCACAATATTTTAGGTAATGCCAGCAACTGTTCTATAGGAATAATACCCCTTGGAACCGCCAATGATCTTGCTACACAATTACGCATTCCTAGTGATATTGAGCGAGCAATTGAAGTAATATTTTCAGGATTTACACGCAGCATTGATGTAGGCAAAGTTAACGGACATTACTTCATTAACAACTCAGCTATAGGGCTTGAAACCGAAGTTACACTTGCAAATGAACGTATGACCACAATTCAGGGACCGCTTCGATATCTTTTAGCAGCAATATTGACCATATTAAAGCGACCGAGTTGGCAGGCTACCCTAGACTGGAACAATAGTGAATATTCAGGGTCACTAACCTTGGTATCAGTGGGAAATTCCAACAGAACCGGTGGCATGTTCTATATGACCCCAAATGCAATTATTGATGACGGGAGGCTTGATTTCATCTATGCACCAGCATTAAGTAGGACAGATATGTTTCGCTTACTCCCGCAGACACTCAAAGGCACCCACATATCTAACGATGCAATACATGAACATCGTACTAGTCACCTCAAAATCCATTGTGATCCAGCAACAACTATCCAAGCTGATGGAGAAATATTTAGCACCGCAACCACCGATATAACATATAGCGTAGTATCCAATGCTCTGCAAATATTAGTTCCCGAACACTAAGAATATCTGTGTAAGATCCGAACATTTGGCAAATTTCTAGTTGCATAGTCCAAATCAATGATGAATACTAACAAGTGTACCTACTTCTGAGAAGTTGTATAACCACTCGGCTTCAGGTATGCTTAGGTTTATACATCCATGACTCATCGGAACACCAAAGTTATCATGCCAATAAGTACCATGAATACCATATCCACTAAAAAAGTACATTACGTGAGGCACATCTGGTAAATACCATGGCACTCCTGCGTCCACTCCTCGCATGTCCGCCTTAAGATGTTTGACATATATTTGAAATTGTCCTGTTACAGTAGGATAACGATCTGTACCAGTTGATACAACAAACTCACGAATCTGAAGTCCACCTTTCATAGCATACGCCCGCTGTTTGCTGATATCTATATCTATCCAACCACGTTCACCCTCTATTGCATCTATATCCAATAAGTTGTCTTGCGCTTCCAGACTCACATCTACACTATCTATATCCCATACACCGACTAAAGCTCTATCATGCAGTGTAAGTCTCATATCAAAATATAATGCGGTACAGTCTGGACCCGTTCTATATGTCATGCTAGCATGCACAACTGACTCTGTAATACTCGCAGTAGCAATATTGACATCCTCGGTACTAACGCTACACAAATTCATGTCATGATAGCCCTGAACATAGGATTCAAAGCTCCCACCATGTACACGCTCCCTAAAGTCTGCACTAAGCAGTTCCCAGGCTGAGTCATAATTGCCTTGACTCACATAATGCCAGTAATTTGTAACTACATCAACTGCAGTTTCATTCCCACCGTTGACAGTGTATTCATATATTCGATATATGTCCGCAGCAGAAGCGCTGAACGCGTATTCGTAGCCAGCATTGTGTAATTCTTGCCGCTGTCGCGCCTCGTCCTGAGAGGCTTCACTTGCTATAGCAGATTTACTATCTGTATTTTCGGAGCTAGCATCGCTATTAATATCATCCGAGACAATGTCATCCTGCAATTTCTGGGTTTCATTTAGCACATCCAAGATTAATTGGGGTGGAATCGTTAGAAATTGATCAACCAATATTGATGAAGACGAAAGTCCACTAGCTGCAACAATCTTATCCACTGTGCTACCATAATTGCGTGCAATAGCCCCCAGAGTATCCCCAGACCTGACCACGTATGTGATTGATACATACAAATCTTGATCTAGCGATGCCGGATTAACTGGCGCATCATAATCAGGAATTACAAGATGCTGACCAATAAAAATTTTTGGTCCAGTAAGCCCATTAGCTAGAGCCAGGCCACCAATACTAACACCATATCTATCTGAAATCCTTACCAGATTATCACCTGACACAACTATGTGAACTTTTTCCTCCCGCATGACTCGTTCAGCACTAACAGTGTTAGACAGGAACAGTGCTAAGACCGTTGCTATTATTACAGCACTAATATAGCGTTTCTTCTTGAATATCATATACGAATTCATGTCATTTAAATAGTACCACCATACTCGCATGAATCTAATTATAAATCGCAAGCATAGTACCTGCCAAACAAAACAAATTATTGTCAGCGCGTTAAAATCAAGAGGGAACCAACACCCAAACTCAAACCAACCAACTTGGTCATTGTTACAGGCTCACGAAACACCAAAAAGGCCAAGATTACTGCGACTACCACCTGCAAAGATTGAATGGGGTATATAATACTACCTTCCCCACCAAACTTCAGTGCATAGAGCACAGTAAACACAGAGATAGAAGCAAATATACCACAAATGACTGCCCACCAAGTCAAACGTCCAGTCAATACAAATGGACTTTTTGTCACTACCATCATCAAAACAGCTAGACCCAAAAACGTAAGTGCATCTACTAGAATAAAACTAGTTACATTTGCGCCATTGCGCACACCAAACTGAGACGTAAAAGCTACTAAACCACCAGCAATCAAGCTTACCACAGCAAGCAATATAGGTACATTCATATTTTCTCCTACCACATAGCAATCATACAATTTCAAGAGATCGTATCTTGTAGAGTCTCACAACATAACATAGATTTATGCGAATCAGAGCCAGTAGTCTAAATATACTAGTGTGATTATTATCAAACTTGGATGGAATTACGCCTGAACCAATATCGCCACTCACGTTTTTCCCAAACAACCAGAATAGGTGCAGCGTTAAATAGTGACGAATAAGTGCCGCTAAATAGACCAATCATCATAGTAACTACAAAATGAAAAATACTGTCTCCGCCAAATAAAGCAAGAGCGAATAAAGTAAACAGTGCAGTAAGCTGGGTATTTATAGAACGATCAAGAGTTTGTACAACTGAAAGGTTCACCACTGCCTCATAATCCGCTCTACGATAGCGATTGAGGTTCTCCCTAATACGGTCAAATACCACAATTGAATCATGCACAGAAAATCCAATTACGGTAAGCAACGCTGTCAAGAAAAGTGCATCAACCTCCCAATCAAAATATTTACCAAAAACTGCTGTCAATCCTACAACTATTGTTGCGTCATGTAACAGTGCTGCTATAGCGCATATGCCATAACGAAATGAATTCTTGACACCTCGGAAAGCGTATGTGATGTAACCCAAGATGCCTACTGCGGCAATTGCCACCGCCTGGACAGCTCTACCGGCTACCTCACGCCCAATGACAGGACCAACACTTTCAAAACTAAGAAGTTCAACTGCCAATCCAAATTCATCCTCAAGCGCTGTGATCACAACACCTTTTGACGAATCTTTCATTGTTTTAGTACGGATAATCACTACGTCATTATCGGCCACCTGCACCACGTTGTCACTAAAACCATTGTCATCCAGAATGCTTGCTATACGGCTGGTGCTAAGATTGATATCACCTTCAATCTTAATCTCAAGCTTACTACCACCAGTAAAGTCTATACCAAGAGGCAAGCCCCACATTGTAACCGCCAATATTCCAGGTATCATAACAAGCAAAGAAATCCCGAAATACCAGTAACGTCTGCTCATTATGTTTAACATTGATCTACTTTTTAGACACCCAATAAACCTTTGCGCTTTGCTAAATCTAGACGTCCCAGGAATGTATGCAGCAAAGTCCGAGTCGCAACAATTGCTGTAAACATGCTAACACCGACACCTATTGCTAGCGTCAATGCAAACCCCTTCACTATGCTAGCTCCAAATGTGCTACCAAACCAAAACAAAATAGTACAGGTGATAATTGTGGAAATATTTGAATCACGTATAGATGGCCAAGCTCGCCGGAAACCTGTTTCAAGAGCAAAATCAATGTTCCGTCCATCCCGCAATTCTTCTTTCATGCGCTCAAAAATT
>DCAJ01000114.1:17067-17508 GCA_002311455.1 Anaerolineales bacterium UBA1136
TTCTTTCATGCGCTCAAAAATTAGAATATTAGCATCTACAGCTACTCCAACAGATAGCACAAAACCGGCAATACCCGGTAAAGTCAATGTCACTGGTATAAGCTTGAAAAGCGAGAATGTTATCGCAGCATACATTGCAAGGGCTAGAACCGCTACTAAACCAGGTAATCTATAGTAAAGTACCATAAAGAGCGCAACAGTAGAAAATCCGATTGCTCCAGCTAACATACTAAGTCTGACTGAATCTTGACCCAATGTCGGTCCTATTGTACGGTTGCTGATTACCGAAAGTGGGACCGGCAATGCGCCATAACGTAACTGAAGTGCTAACTTATTGGCAGTTTCGGACGTAAAGTCTCCGCTTATGACTCCGCTACCGCTAGTTATAGCGTCGCGGATAACTGGACTGGAAATTACTCGACCATCTAAAACGATAGCCAT
>DCAJ01000031.1:0-16834 GCA_002311455.1 Anaerolineales bacterium UBA1136
CACCGATGGTGGAATGACATTTATTGAAATGAGCGATGGGTTTCCGATTGAGACTCGTACCTCAATTAACGTGATGTTGATTCATCCGCTAGACCCGAACATTGCCTATGCAATGACTTCCCTCCATGAGACAGAAACTGCGATTGGAATTTACAAGACCGTGGATGGTGCTAAGAATTGGTTTCCTATAAATAACGGGCTCGATCCATATACCAATGATCTGCAAATTGATCGTACAGCCCATGACACACTATACGCAGCGACGGAGAGCGGAATATATAAGACTACAGATGGTGGCGAAGTATGGAAGAGATCGTCTAATGGAATACCTGACGATGTGCCTGTGATCGATTTGGCAATCGATCAGATCAATCCGCTGGTGCTATACGCGATAACACCAGATCACGTGTATCGGACGAGAAACGGTGGTGATGGCTGGTATAGGGTGGATCTTGGATTACCGCTGCTATCCGAGGCTGAAATTGAGTCAGCCCAGTCACAGCTACCATTTCCCGACGATCTTGCAAGATCAAATCAAGCAAGAACTGGTCACTCCGAGTACGCTGGCACCTTTGCCCAGGATCGGAGTTTGGAAATTGATGCCACTGGCAGGATCATTTATGTGGTAGTCAAAACAAAAGCTTCGGATAAATATGGACCGGAATGGAATAAGATTAGGCGATTGTATCGGGCCGTCTTGTTACCCCTGATTCCGGTCAAATATCAGTTTGAGCTGCAAGGGCAGCCAATAATAATGGAATCGACATCGCATGTGTACGGCCTTGCTTATGACCAAAGCTTACGGGAAATACGGTTTATCGCAGCCGGCCCAAAAGGTACTCAGGGCAAAACTACCGTAAATATTCCAAAAGATTTTCTTGACGTGCCGTTCACTGTAGTAGTAGATGATCTGATTGTGAACGCAGCGAGTGACGATGTCTCCATCACATTTGAGTACGAACATGTTGGTAGGAATGAGGTCGTGATAAGTGGGAAGTGATGTGCAGT
The DNA here is from genome assembly GCA_002311455.1 of Anaerolineales bacterium UBA1136. Taxonomy (GTDB): domain Bacteria; phylum Chloroflexota; class Anaerolineae; order Anaerolineales; family UBA11657; genus UBA11657. The sequence goes on from DCAJ01000031.1 coordinate 1,009, forward strand.
AGCTGTTTAGATCTCTAGAGATGAAGCGCGAAGAGGTCTGGTTAACTAAACGCGATGAGATAGCTAAACACTGGACGAAGTATCATCCATTTGAAATTGATTGACCTGTATTATTAATCTGATCTTAGACTGCCCATTAATGGTTATGTCAACCAATTTTGATTATGCAACCAGTAGGAGATAGTAAGGGTGTCCTCAATAGATCGAAGACTGGAAATCAATGTAGAAAGATTCAAAGCAGACTTTGATACATTGTCTCAAATCGGCGCCACCAACAATGATGGTGTACATCGACCTGCATTGAGCCAGAACCATCTGAAGGCACGTGCTTGGTTTAGAGAAAGAGTGAAAGCTGCAGATCTCGTGTTCCAAGTAGATCAAGCAGGTAATCACTCAGCTATTTTGCCTTGTCAGAAGAATGCAAATACCACTCTTTTAATCGGTTCGCATTTAGACTCAGTGCCCTATGGTGGTCGCTTTGACGGCGCACTAGGAGTATTAGCTGCCCTAGAAACTTTACGCGTAATTAATGAGTGCAATATCAATGTACCCATAAACTTAGAAGCCATTGATTTTACAGATGAAGAGGGAACATTGGTGAATTTCATGGGAAGTTTCGCGCTTACGGGGAAACTAGACAAGGAGGGCTTAGATAATCCACGTGGCGGTCGCAAAGAGTTGGAAAATGGCCTGAACCGCGCTGGATTGGCCAAGAGCGATATCCTCGATGCGAGGCGCGAACCCAAAACTCTAGCTGGATATTTAGAACTACATGTGGAACAAGGTCCGAGACTAGAACGAGCAGGGGCTGACATAGGTGTCGTCAGTAGTATAGCTGGGATAAGCTCTTACCATGTCAAGTTTATCGGTCGAGAGGACCACGCAGCTACAATTCCAATGGATGATCGCCTGGACGCTGGCCTCGGAGCAAGTGCTTTCTACCTGGCAGCACATCAACTAGTCTTGAGGAATTACCCCGAATGTTACGTGAACGTAGGGAATATTTGCTATGAGCCGGCTAGTTTCAACATAGTCCCTCGAAAGGCGACCTTATCTCTGGAATTTCGCGCACCTAATTCCGAATTAATGCAACATCTTAGGGATGCATTGATCAACAAAGCAAAGGATGCTGCAGAGGAGCATAAATTGGGTATCGAGATCGAATTGTTGGGAGACTGCGCTCCAGCGACAATGGACGAACAAGTACAAGAGTTGATTGTGAGTAGCGCTGACCATCTCGGCTTAAAATCCTTGTCGCTACGGTCTGGGCCTGGGCATGATGCCCAGGCATTTGCGGATTTGTGTCCCACAGGCATGATTTTTGCCCCTTCAATAGCTGGAGCTAGTCATTCTCCACGCGAAAAAACCTCATGGAACGATTGTGTGAACAGTGCTAATGTCCTGTTCCGTACTACTCTTCAATTCATTAGTAGTAAGCTATGAGCATGAGCCGATAATTGTCGTAAGTCCTGGGCCAAGTATAATGCTGGAACGGGGGGCAATTACTTTCCGAAGTATGCACCATGCGAGCTTTGTGTCAGAAAATAGGACAACAGTGTCCAACTCACGAAAGCATGGTACTTTAGACAATTCAGATACAATAAGGGCAGTAAACGTACAAAATGTAGTGTATTACCATATGTTTTGGCTAGGCAACAAAGTGTTAATGCTGAACGTAAATAATTGCCCGCCTTTATTAATATGATCCTCCAAATCCTGAGTAGTAATCACATTGTCACGCAATAACGTAACAAGATGGCATTTATCGCCTTAGTCTCCCGATTTGATTTGAGTTGTGTTTTCTTTGGTTACAAGACTGTATCCTTCAGGGGTGTAATGACCCCTGTTATTGCCTTTGCCACGTACCATCAATGCACCTAAACCATTGCCATTGGGTGGGGTGATATCGTTGATTTGCAGTGCTTGCTCCGAAAGCGTTGCTATATACTGCGTGCGTGAGCGCCACTTCTTAATGGCGAGGATATAAAACGACCTCACGATAATAACTAGATTATTAATTTAAATAGTATCTAGTAGTGTCTAGTAGGGTCAGATGTGTCAACTATTATTTCCCAATCTTGAATGTTAGATGTGTCTATTTTATGTGCACAACTGATCTGTTTTGGCTGCTGCCACAAAATCATTATGGTGTAGCCCACCGATCTTGTGCGTCCACCAAGTAACAGTTACCCTACCCCACTCAGTCAAAATAGAAGGATGATGATTTTCCTGTTCAGCTAAATTGCCCACACTGTTAGTAAACTCTAAAGCTTGTGTAAAATCATTAAAATCAAAAACTCTCTCTAACTTACCAACACCGTCAGAATTCAGAATAACCCATTCTGGCACCTGCAATCGTAATGTTTCGATTTCTTTAGGCGAAGCAACAGGTTCGTCACCACTACACGCAACACAACTAAGAGTTGTTAATTCAGTCATATGATACCTCCACATAAAATCAGTCTATGTAATAAACAACCCATGTCACTTTTACATAACCTCTAACTATATCTTCATATATAAGTTCCCCTTGACTTAAATGGACTTGTAATCCACTGGAGGCAAGGTAAAATTGGTGATCATAGCTAAGTAAAGTCAGCAATATACCAAATTGAGTACTAGGAGGCTGGAGGGCACTATATAAATCATGTGCAATTTTCTTGCCATAGACGACTTCTCAAGTAACGAACTAGAAAGCTTACTTAAACTTGCATCCAAGCTTAAGCAGGAACATTTCTCCACTGGTAACAAACCGGTGCTACTGGGAAAAACTCTCGCTATCATTTTCCAGAAACCAAGTTTACGGACACGAGTGTCATTTGAGATGGCCATGTACCATCTAGGCGGAAAATCAATTTATATGGCACCCCAAGAAATAGAGCTGGGCAAACGTGAATCAGTACCCGATATAGCACGTGTACTCGATGGATATGTAGATGCAATAATGGCCCGCGTTTTCCAATATGAACAAATACTAGAACTAGCCAAACATACATCGATTCCTGTAATCAACGGCCTATCTAATTACAACCACCCTTGCCAAGCTCTTGGAGATATGCTGACAATAATGGAGCTAAGGGAAAAATTGCAGGAGCTAAGATTGACTTTTGTAGGAGATGGCAACAACGTTGCAACCTCACTGTCTTTAATATGTGCTCTCATGGGTATTCATTTCACCATTGCAAGCCCAAAAGGCTATGAACTCAAAGATGACGTAGTCAAACGTGTAAAGAACCTTTCTTCAAAAGGAAAAGTGGATTTCGTACAGATGACAGATCCAATTGCAGCAGTATCCAATGCAGATATAATTTACACTGATGCCTGGACAAGCATGGGACAAGAACAAGAAACAAAGCACAGACAGCAATTGTTCCAGAGATATCAGGTCAACCAAGATCTGGTTTCAAAAGCCAAATCCAATGTAATCGTTATGCATGATCTACCTGCAAAACGCGGCGAAGAGATAACTAGCGAAGTTGCAGATGGTCCTAATTCGGTCATTTTCCAACAAGCTCATAATCGTATGCACTCAGCAAAGGCTATTCTGTATACTTTGTTGATTGACTGAAAACGGAGGGATAACACCCATCGATACTGTACTTAGTGATCTCACCCGAATATTAGAACAACTGACTTGGGTGGGAGCACTCGATATCTTGGTAGTTGCATTGATATTTTATGCACTATTAGTAATAGTACGAGGCACCCAAGCTGTCAATTTACTTCGCGGAGTTATTGTGCTGATAATTCTAGTAGTAGTGTTCTCAGGATTGTTTCAACTTCGCGCAGTTTCATGGCTCCTGAGAGCTACTCTGCCAGCACTTTTACTAGCAATTCCAGTAATATTTCAACCAGAAATAAGAAGGGCCCTAACTAGTTTAGGACGAGCAGGAAGCTGGATTACATTTCGAGGTCGTCATGAACAGGTCATGGCGGTCATTCAGTGCATCGTAAGGGCGAGTGAACGACTATCAAAAAATCATCATGGTGGATTAATAGTCATAGAGCGGGAAATCGGCTTACAAGAATATGTAGACACTGGTGTAAATTTAAACGCCAATATATCTGCAGAACTACTAGTACAAATTTTCCATAAAGATACTCCTTTACACGATGGTGCTGCAGTACTAAGAGGTGAGCAACTAGTAGCAGCAGCATGCGTTATGCCGCTTTCAACCAATACAAAAGTAGAGGAAAGACGTTACGGACTCAGACACAGAGCTGCCATAGGAATAACCGAATCTAGTGATGCTGTAGCCGTGATCATATCGGAAGAGACGGGAAGTATATCAGTAGCATATAACGGCCGGATGATTCGCAAGATTACTCACACTCGTCTTAGCAATATACTTGCAGCATTCTATCAACCACGTACGGCACGCACTCGAAGCTGGATCAAAAGCATGCTAGGCATGGAAACCAAAGAGCATGGTGACTAAAACGTTCACAGATATAATACGTAAGCTACTACAGACCCTAAGTCTCTTTGGACTCGCAACTGTACTCGCAACAGTAGTTTGGATCACAGCAGCCAACGAAGACAATCCTATTGTGCAGCAGGTGTACCCACAGCCAATCACGATTGAAATGAAACTACTATCCAAAGATATGATAGTTGGCAGATCGAACATAAAGGATGTTGCTGTGCTAATAAGGGCCCCTTCACAAGTTTGGTCTACACTCAGTAACAATCAGATTAATATAACTGCTGACTTAAATGGCCTTCCTCCGGGCTCACACAAAGTGCCCCTTAAAGCCAATGTGGACATTCCCAGCGTAGAAATATTGTCAGTAAGTCCTAGCGAAATCTCAATAAATCTAGAACGTATTATCACTCGCACAATACCTGTTATTGTCGATATACAAGGTGAACCGGCAGTAGGTTACATTGCAAGATCTCCTATAATTTCCGCAGAAAATATAATTGTCACTGGCTCAGAGAAAGAGATATCTAAGTTAGAAACAATCAAATTGACTATAAATATTAGTCAAGAAAAGGCCAATATTAATAGGACTTTTACCTTCAGCCAAATTGGGGTACTAGAATCAATCATAGGTGATCTCATATTGCAACCCAAAAGTACTAATGTCACTATACCGATACGACAAATGGGTGGCTACCGAGACGTGGCAGTACGTGCACTACTTGAGGGAAAACCTGAACCGGGTTATCGTATCACGAATATTACAACCTCTCCTCCAACTATCACTGTATTCTCAAGCGATCCCGATCAATTAACATCACTACCAGGTTTTGTAGAGACAGAGCCTCTAGACATTTCATCTTCTTCACAAGATGTTGACGCTAGACTAACTATGGCACTTCCAGAAGGAGTAACTGCCGTAAGCGAACAATCCATCGACGTGCTAGTCAGTATTAAAGCTATAGAGACCAGTCAACGCATACGACAAGATTTGACAGTTACTGGGCTGGGGCCCAACCTTTCAGTGCAAATATCACCAGATTCTGTTGACGTGATTGTGTCGGGACCACTACCTGTATTAGACAGTTTAACTAGAGAAAACGTTAAAGTAATGCTAGATCTACTTCACTTAGTTCCTGGCAGCTATGATATTGAACCTTCAGTAATAGTATCCGGTCCAGATGTAATCAAAACTGACACAATCTTGCCGGCATTTATTCGTGTAAATATCAGCGAACCGACTAGCATTCCCGACGACGAAGCAACAGAAGACAATAACATGCCCGACATCATAACAACCGACGAACCATAATCCTAAATATGCGTAAATCAATTGTAGCGCTAGTAGGACGCCCTAACGTAGGAAAATCTACGCTATTCAACCGGTTGGCTGGAGAACGCCTTGCGGTAGTTGATGATATTCCAGGAACCACACGCGACCGATTAGTGGCAGAGGTGGAATGGAACGGAATCTCTTTCGATCTAGTAGACACGGGTGGTATAGAAGCAAACGGTCGACAGCAAGGCACATCACCACTGGCAAGAGACTCATCTGACTTTATTGCTGAGATACGTGCTCAATATGAAATAGCAATCACCGAGGCAGATACAGTGGTGCTCTTGACAGATGTAAGTGCTGGAGTCACTTCCACAGATGTATACATAGCCAACCTATTACGTAAGGGCAGAAAAAAACATAGTAAGCAAGATAACTTGCCTCTTTTGTTAGCTATAAACAAATGTGATAATCAATCAAGAAGCATGGATGCTCATGAATTCTATGAACTAGGTATAAACAATCTGTATCCTATCGCTGCATTACATGGTCTCGGAATAGGAGAATTACTTGACGCAATTGTTTCCAAACTACCTTCTTCGACATCAGTGAGTGAAGACGACTCGATTACCATCGCCATCGTCGGACGTCCAAATGTGGGAAAAAGTAGTTTATTAAACAAGTTGCTAGGTCAGGATCGTGTAATTGTGTCACCAGTGGCCGGTACAACACGTGATGCAATAGATACTAGGCTGAAGTACCATGAAACTATAATCACGTTAATTGATACTGCGGGAATTAGACGCCGAGGCAAAATAGAACCCGGAGTCGAGAAATATAGCGTACTACGGGCACTAAAAGCAATTGGACGTGCAGGGGTCGTACTGTTGCTAATTGATGCTACAGAACCATTCACGGCACAAGATGCTCATATAGCAGGCATGATCCTCGATAAATCACGTAGTGTAATAGTAGTAGTAAACAAATGGGACAAAATAACTAAAGACAGTTACACAATGGACGAATATAGCACACTCGTGCGTACGACACTACAGTTCTTAGATTATGTCCCTGTAATCTTCATCTCTGCATTAACAGGGAAGAGAGTAAACACTGCGCTTCCACTTGCTTTAAAAGTGCACGCAGCACGCCACGTTAGAATTTCTACATCTGAACTCAACCGAGTTGTGGCTTTTGCACTGATGCGACATTCACCACCGTCAAAAAACGGAAAGAGGCTTCGCATCTTTTATGCAACGCAGGTAGCCACTGCACCCCCAATAATACTATTACATATAAATGACAAAAATCTTGTACACTTTAGCTATACACGATATCTAGAAAACAAAATTAGAGAAAGATTCAATTTTAGTGGTACTCCTATACGACTGACTTACAGAGAACGGAGTGGATAATCAATATTGATACAAGACCACAACCAAGCTATAATATGACAATAAAGACGTACTCCTCAATGACACAAATCGGGATTAATGACCAACAAGAGTCCACACCAATAGTAGCCAAAGTACTTAGAGAGTTGGTTGAAACGTTACTTTTGGCATTCGCGATCTTTGTGAGCGTAAATATAATTACTGCACGGTTTAAAATTGAGGGTAATAGTATGCTCAACAGCTTCCAAGATGGCCAGTATATTGTGGTAAACCAACTAGCCTACAGATTTCATACTCCTGAACGAGGAGATGTTGTAGTATTTGTACCTTCTGTGAATACTACAACTACCTTCTGGGAAAATATTCTTGGAAGACCTGGACAAACCGATTATATTAAACGTATAGTAGCCACGCCTGGTGATATTGTCGAAATCACTTCAGGACAACTTTATGTCAATGGAATTCAGAAGTTCGAACCTTATCTCCACGAACCTATGATGATAAGAGAAACGCAGCAATGGCAGCTTGAAGCGGATCAGTATCTGGTGCTAGGCGATAATCGCAATTACTCCAAGGATTCCCGTACCTCACATATAGGTCCAGTAACAATCGAACAAATATTGGGCAAAGTATCGGCAGTCTATTTCCCTTTCAGAGACGCGCATATTGTCAAACGGCATACATATCAGAATTGAGCAAATTTAATATGGCTTTATCAGAAACTAGGATTGATCAAATAGGAGTGCAGGAAAGAGTTGCACGACTGCAATCCCGCAGCATTAAGAATGACTCTAAGATAGAGGCACTTACTCTAGCTTTAAGCATGATTGACCTTACAACTCTTGAGGGAAGTGATTCTCCTAACAAAGTTCGCCAACTTTGTTACAAAGCTACACATCTACATGAAAATTTTCCAGGACTGCCGCATGTTGCGGCAATATGTGTATACGCACCAATGATTGGTACTGCAAAAAAAGCACTACAAGGCAGCGAAGTTAAAGTAGCTGCTGTTGCTACAGCCTTCCCCAGTGGTATGACAAGTCTAAAGACCAAATTGGATGAAGTTAAAATAGCAGTGCAAGACGGTGCAGACGAAATAGATATGGTCATATCACGAGGACGATTCCTTAGTGGAGACTATGATTATGTCGCCGAAGAGATCAACAAAGTAAAAGAAGCCTGTGGTTCTGCACACCTTAAAGTTATCTTGGAGACAGGTGAACTTGTGACACTTGACAATGTACGGGCAGCAAGCGAGATTGCTATGACAGCTGGAGCTGATTTTATCAAAACATCCACGGGCAAAATCCAACCTGCTGCAACTCCCGAAGTAACCCTTGTAATGATGCAAGCCATCCGAGATTTCTATCTCAAGCATGGCAAGCAAGTTGGTCTGAAGCCAGCCGGCGGTATTAGTAAATCTAAGCAGGCAATTCAATATCTCGTAATGTTGCGTGAGACCCTAGGACAAGATTGGCTTAAACCCGACCTTTTTAGATTTGGGGCAAGCTCACTTGCCAATGATATACTAATGCAAATTGTTAAACAGAACACTGGAATATATCAATCTACAGCATATTTTTCTATTGACTAAAATATCTACATGACTATAGAGAATCCTTCCCTAAATCTACAAGCGGACTGGAGCTATGATCCAGCCCCACAAAGCATAGAGCATGTGACTATTAAAGACTCATACGAGTTATTCATCGACGGAAAATTCACGTCTTCCAAAGACGGATCATATCGAGATAACATTAACCCTGCTACCGAAAAGACATTAACAAAAGTAGCAGAAGCCGGAGCTGAAGATGTTGAACGTGCTGTGGAAGCAGCAAGACAAGCCTATGAGGGACCCTGGTCCAAAATGCCTGCTGCTGAACGTGGTAAATTCTTATTTAGAATTGCCCGTATGATACAAGAACGCTCCCGCGAACTGGCTATCATAGAAAGCATGGATGGTGGCAAACCCATCCGCGAATCACGGGACATTGATATTCCTCTGGCCGCTGCACATTTCTTCTACTATGCTGGCTGGTCAGATAAGCTTGATTACGCTTTTCCAGGTCGTCAGGCGCAATCTATCGGAGTAGCCGCACAAATAATCCCATGGAATTTTCCTCTGTTGATGGCAGCCTGGAAGCTTGCCCCAGCACTGGCAGCTGGAAACACCTTAGTACTAAAGCCAGCTGAAACCACCCCTCTAACTGCACTGATACTAGCCGACATACTACGAGAAGCCGGTCTGCCACCTGGAGTGGTAAACATTGTCACTGGTGACGGAGAATTGGGAAGACAATTAGTACGACACCCAGGCGTTGACAAAATTGCATTTACTGGATCCACTGTTGTAGGAAAGGAGATAATGAGGGCACTGGCAGGTAAGGGTAAACGCTTTACCTTAGAGTTAGGGGGGAAAGCAGCCAATATTATCTTTGCCGATGCCGCAATAGATCAAGCAATAGAAGGCATAGTTAATTCAATTTTCTTCAACCAAGGACATGTATGCTGTGCGGGTTCACGCCTATTTGTAGAAGAAAGTGTGGCCCAAGAGGTGACCCAGAAGTTACGCGAACGTATGGAAACCCTGATAGTTGGAGACCCACTCGATAAGAACACAGACATCGGAGCGATAAACTCGATTGATCAGTTAAAACGCATACAAGCATACGTTGAAATTGGAAAGCAAGAAGGTGGAGAATTATATCAGTCCAATTGCATCCTACCTGATACTGGATACTGGCATGCTCCAACTTTGTTTACTAATGTTTCACAATCGCATCGCATTGTACAAGAAGAGATTTTTGGTCCAGTTCTGGCAGTTCAGACTTTTCGTACTGTAGATGAGGTAATTGACAAGGCCAACAATACTCCTTATGGTTTATCTGGAGGAGTATGGACTGACAAAGGTGCCAAAATATTCAAAGTGACCCGTAACATCCGTGCTGGAGTGATATGGGCCAACACTTTCAACAAATTTGATCCTGTCTCACCTTTCGGTGGATATAAGGAAAGTGGAATGGGAAGAGAGGGGGGTGTGGAAGGGCTACTACCATACCTAAACCTGAAAACCAATACTCAATAACCATGAATGATAGAATGGATGTTCGCAAAACACACAAGATGTTCATTAACGGAAAATTCGCTCGAAGCGAGTCTGACCGTACCTATAATTGGACTACCCCGGATAACAAAGATTCCATAAATATTTGCCATGCTTCACGCAAAGATTTCCGCGACTCAGTATCTGCTGCGAAAAACGCGCTTTCTGGATGGTCAGCAAGAACTGCATATAACAGAGCCCAAATTATTTATCGTTGTGCCGAGATACTAGAAGGACGAAGTGCGCAATTTATAGAAGAATTGCGTGCGCAAGGCCTTAATACAGAAGACGCAACTGAAGAAGTAAGACAGACAATTGATTTACTAGTTTACTACGCAGGTTGGGCAGATAAGTACGGACAACTATTTAGCAGTGTTAATCCAGTAGCTGCTCCATACTTTAACTTCACTGTGCTTGAAGCAACTGGAGTAGTAGCAATAATTGCCCCTCAGGAATCGGGGCTGCTAGGAATTATAGCTGCAATTGCACCTACATTAGTAGGTGGAAATACATGTGTGGCACTAATATCTCAGGACCACCCATTATGTGCTTCATCATTGTCAGAAACATTACACACCTCTGATGTACCTGCCGGAGTAGTAAATCTACTAACCGGATTTCGTTCAGAATTAATAGAGCCATTTTCAACCCATATGGAAGTAAATGCCCTGTTATATTTCGGGGAGAATAATGATGAAATAACACAAATTGAAACCAATGCTGCTGAAAATGTTAAACGTGTTTCCATATGTACCAACCAAGACTGGGAAGACAAGTCCTCATTGAGTCCTTACGCTATACTTCGCACACAAGAAAGCAAAACCACTTGGCATCCAATAGGATTCTAATTAAATACTAACTTACAAACTATAGATATTACTATATTTGTTATGTAAATAATTAAGATAGGGTCTTGAATCCATAGAATCACCTGTTACGCGCTTGACCAACTCACCAGCAGTAAACTTGCTACCGTGGCAATGTATATTTTCACGTAACCAATATAGTAATCCGTCAAAATTACCTTTAGATATATCTGACTCTAAGTCTGTAATCTCTTTCTGTGCACAATCAAACAATTGCACTGAAAGAAGATTTCCTATTGTATAAGTAGCAAAATAGCCAATAGCTCCAATAGACCAATGTATGTCTTGCAAGACTCCATCGGAGTCATTGTGAGGTACTATGCCTAAATAATCTTTATACTTCTCCGTCCATGCTGCTGGTAAATCATTTAGATGCAAATCTCCACTAAGCAAATCCAATTCCAGCTCAAATCTTATGATTATATGTAAGTTATAAGTTACTTCATCTGCTTCCACCCTGATTAACGATGGCTCGGAACGATTGATAGCACGATAAAATTCATCGTGAGTAACTTGACCTAGTTGGTCCGGAAAAACCGTTTGTAATTGAGGAAAAAAATGTAGCCAGAATGGTCGGCTGCGTCCCACCAAATTTTCCCATAGACGTGATTGTGATTCATGTACACCTAGTGAAACACCCGTATCCATTCCAGTACGTGCTAACTCTGGAGATATGCCTTGCTCGTACAATGCATGACCCACTTCGTGCATTGTACCAAAAAGAGCCGAGGGCAAAAATCTGCTATCGAAACGAGTTGTAATGCGCACGTCATCAATTGAAAAATGAGTACAAAATGGATGTAACGTCTCATCCTGGCGACCACGATTTAGATCATAACCAAGTTTCTTAGCTATGCACAGCCCAAACTCTCGCTGCCGGTCGATGTCGAAATCTCCGTAAAGAATTTCGTTATTTACTACATCAGCACGCGATTTGATTGCATCGACCAAATCAATCAATTCATCCTTCATGCCACTAAACATTTTTTGCACTTCAGAGGTTTTCATGTCCGGTTCGTATTTATCAAGAAGCGGATCATATAAATGGTCATATGGTGCAAAACATTCGGCTCGTTGTCGAGAAAGCTCGATCACCTTTTGAAGATGTGGTTGAAATTCCGAATAATCATCATTCTGCCGAGCTGACGCCCAAGCCTCCTGTGCTAGTGCGGTAGTGCTAGCCAACTCTGCCACCAATTCGGTAGGTATTTTACTTTCACGTTCATACTCGCGCGCGACGAACCGTATCAAACTGGCTTCATCAGTGTCATAATCCCACTGTCCCGATGAATTGCTCAACTCTTTAATAAGTCCACCGATTTCATCAGTAATAAACAATCGATGGGCTAGACCCTGGAGTGTAGCCAATTGTTCTGCCCGAGCTTTAGCACCTCCAGGAGGCATATAAGTTTGTTGTTCCCAAGACAATAATGCGGACGATCTTTGTAAATCAACAACCTCCGCTAGACGCATTTTTAAGGTCTGTAATTTAATATTCATAAGTTTCCTATTACGAATTAAGTCGAGTGGAATATGACACATTGAAGTCTACCACAATCAATATAAATGCTCATCTGACTTGACCCACACTTTCCATACATGGTAGAATGCCGCCCGTGTCAGTAGCCCCCATCGTCTAGGGGACCAGGACGTGGGCCTTTCAAGCCCAAGACCGGAGTTCGAATCTCCGTGGGGGCACAAGTAGTGTAATATACAAGATACGTTGGTTTTCAATGTAGGCACATCCTGGACAGGGTACAAAATCCTACTCTATATATTGATAAATGCACTTTGCTAAACCTGATAAGTACTCGCATGTAACTTGGCTAACCTGGCTTTTAATGACTTGCAGTCTCATACTGCTGGTGTCCTGCAGACGCAGCTCGGAGCAGTCAAATTCAGAGATCGCAACCCAATTTGTTCTTACAGCAACAACAAAACTAATTTCCGAGCAGGGTTCGGAAATTAACGCCACACTCCCACCACCCATTCCTAAAAACACAATACTTGCCTCCACGGTCACAGCTATTAACACGGCAACACCAATAGCTACAGTATTACCTACCACCACCATAGAACCAATATTTGGACCGCATGAGTACCCCAAAGGCATTAATCCTCTAACAGGACTGTACGTAGAAGATGCAACAAAGTTACAACGCAGACCACTAGCTATAAAGATATCCAATTACCCGCGCAGTGTCAGACCTCAATCCGGTTTAGCAGCAGCCGATATGGTATGGGAGCATTATGCTGAGGGAGGTACTACCCGATTTACAGCCATATTTTATGTGGGCGAAGCAACACGAGTTGGATCAATTAGGTCAGCACGACTTATTGACACTACTTTAACTGAAATGTTCGGCGGAGCACTAGTAGCATCCGGTATGTCAGATGGTACATTAGAACGATTGCGTCAGAAGGCTTGGTATCCAGCTGTGATATCCAACTCTACAAGTTTTAGTTGTCCGCCAATATGTCGAGAAAGCGAGAGCGCTAACCTTGTGTTTGTAGACACAGGTGCTGTATGGCAGACATTAGACAACCTAGGTCTGAACACGGCACCACAACTGCAAGGTTTAGCTTTCCAAAGATCAATACCAAACGGTGGAGAAAGTGGTATACGCTTGCGGGTAGATTATAGTCGCGAGGCACATTCCGAATGGCGTTACAACCCAGACAGTGGAAACTATTATCGCTGGGCAGAAATATCCAAAGAAGAACTTGGGCCACACTTTGATTACAATTCCAAATCACAAATTACCGCAGAAAACATTGTAGTTCTTTTCGCCAACCATGTTGTTGACTCTACTGTACCAGAGGATTATGCTTCCGATGGAATACATGCGGCATTTGCAACCGAGATTCAGTTGTGGGGCGGAGGCCCTGCCCTGATATTACGTAACGGCCAAGCTTACTCGGTCAAATGGGTACGCATGGATAGTGCAGACATAACATTCTTAGTTGACTCAGACGGTAACTCGCTAGCCTTACATCCGGGGAAAACCTGGTTTCATACCACTGGTCTAGGATCAGAGACTGCTAATCAGGATGGAGTATGGATAATCACACATAAGTCGCCCTATGACTGGGGCAAACTAATATTACCAACAGAATGACCAGACACTATTATCAACAATAGGAGAACCACAAATCATGGAACTCGCCGATCGCATGAGCACAGTAGAGCCATATTTTTTCGCCAAGCTGGGATTACGTATTGCAGAACTCAAGGCAGAGGGGAAAGATGTAATCAGGTTAGATGTAGGGTCACCAGATTTACCCCCAGCACCATTCATTGTAGACACCTTACAACAGGCCAGCTCAGAATCGAATCTGCATGGATATTCGCCACTAGGAGGCACGCCCGACTTCCGAGAAGCAGTATCTACATATTACTCTAAGCGTTTTGATGTAAATCTAGACCCAAAATCAGAAGTAGTTGGACTCATTGGATCTAAAGAAGGCCTTTTTCATCTATCTATGGCCTACCTCAATCCAAATGACGTGGCATTAGTACCTGACCCCGGATACGCAGTCTATGCAAGTGCAGCTAAATTTGCGGGTGCCGAAGTAGTAACTATGCCGATATTAGAAAGCAATGATTTTCTCCCAGACCTGAAATCCATTCCAGAAGATGCCAAGCGTAGAGCAAAACTACTGTGGTTAAATTACCCAAACAATCCTACTGGGGCAACTGTCAATGATGAATTCTTCGCTCAAGTAGTAGAGTTCGCCCACACGCATCAGATCATGATCTGCCATGACGCACCTTATATGGATATTACCTTTGACGGATACAAAGCACCAAGTCTGTTGCAGACTCCAGGAGCACAGGAGATATCAGTAGAGTTCAATTCGCTATCTAAAACTTACAATATGGCCGGTTGGCGCCTAGGCATGGCATGCGGACAAGAATCAGCAATTACAGCCTTACACACGTTGAAAACCAACGTGGATTCCAGCCAATTTCAGGCCATTCAAGCAGCTGGAGTGGCAGCTTTGACCGGTGATCAGATGTGGTTTAGCAAACGTAACGCAATCTACCAGGAAAGACGTGATATTGTTTTAGATGGGTTGTCAAAGACTGGTCTAGTAGCTCACAAACCACAAGCAGCTATGTATGTATGGGTACGAACCCATACCGAAGTACCATCCAGTGAATTTACACAAGCAATACTAGAGGAAATAGGGGTATCGGTCACGCCTGGATCGTTTTTCGGCGAATGTGGTGAAGGTTATTTTCGTATTTCGCTCGGTACACCAGTACCACGTATTCAAGAAGCAATGGAAAGGATAGCCGCTTGGGTGTGATATGATAATGGAATGCTTGTCAGTGTGACATCTTGTCGTTAGCAATCTGAATACCCTCTAGCCAAGCTTCATCAAGTTCGAGTTCAACACTTGCAGTAATACTAGTATGAGCACATTCACCCGGTGGACAATGCACTAGTCCTAAACGACTACGTGCAACCACCCTATACAACCTATCACCAAGACCTGACACAACTGGCAAATATAACAAGTGGGCGGGGATAAAAAACAAGGGTAACCTACAGACAATATAGCGCCAAGCCTTAAATCCAAATTTTATTTCCCCAAGTGGTGTGATAAGAACCATTTGCTCCTCAAGTTGTTCTGCAGACACGCAGCTGATTAGCTTACTCACCTGTGCCTGACGAAAGTCCAAACAAATGAAGCGTCCAAACCAGTCAAATAACAACAGTGAACGCATGGAACGTACACACAATGAACAATGTCCA
>DCAJ01000031.1:16954-19128 GCA_002311455.1 Anaerolineales bacterium UBA1136
CAGAATAGCACCAATGTTTCCACAAGAGACGTGTCTCATAAGGGTTGGGATCACTACTAGGTTCGTGTGAACGTCTATAACGAAATTGTAGTTCAAGAGTAGCTAGACGTTTACCCTCAGGCCTATTTTCCTGCACATTATAATAGCGACAATAACGAGCTGCCCAAGCAAACTTAAGCGGACGATAGTTCTCTCTATTCATGTTAGATTCATATTTCTTCCAACGTACATTAGGCCCCCAATACCAACGTTGCATATGGTCGGTCACTGGATTGCCAGTACGAAGGTCGAATGTAGTACCATCCTCAAATTTACCCGGTACCCGTATCCATCCATCGGTTGTCCGAGGATATGGAGCGAACAAATTCCAGCGTTGCCAAAGTCCGACAAAACGAACTGTATTAGCAATTGGTTCTGGTATAGGTGATGCAATATAAAGCTCATCGATATCAAGAGAATAGTTTACATTGTACCAAATTGTCCCTATCATAAATACACTAACTATAGCAAATATGTTCACTTGCTTAATATCACTATACCAAACCAAGTGTCTGCTTTTATTATCGGCTAATTCCGTACTTGCGAATTCTGGAGACGGCAATAACATACCCCGCACCCACCAGCCCATTAAACTCCATATTAGAATACGTAGCACTTCAACCTGAAGTACCAATGTTATGAGTCTGCCCATAGAAAAACAGGTGCCAAGTCGATTCCAGGCGGACACTCCAGTATAAAGTTCACCATGTTCAGAGAACATCTCCCAGGTATCATATTCGGCATTATCAGATAGATGACTCTTATCAATATAAATGTCACTCTCTCTAGTGCAAGCAATTACCAGCCACATTGGGCTATCCATAGATGGCAGAACCAAACGTAATCTTCCTAGCGCTAATCGCATCTTTCTGCCAATTGCAATAATCCAGCTAGAATCACAGAATATTATGTAACTAATCACCATTACCAGTGAAAAATCTCTTATTGACATAGTAAGTGCTATACTCAAGTGTAAGCATGTACCCATTGCCAAAGCCAACACCCTTAAAGCAGGTTGACCAAATGGAAAAAACACCAAAAATATAAACGTGCATTCCATAAGCAGAGTGAAATATGACAATCCACTCATTAGCCACAATGGACTGGTATCTAAGAGAAAATCTCCTGTGGGCAGTGTAAGTGATTTAAGTTGCAAGGTGTAATATATAGCGTCACCCGTCTTCCATGCATCACCAGGAAGCTTTTCAATGAATGAGAACAAGTATATTATGGCAATTTGGAACTGTAATGCTCGCAGCGGAAATGCAAATGTAGTGCTCACATTACCCTTCACCCGCAGGTCTTCTGTATTGCGTGACTGTCTATACAAAGCGAACCGCTTGCGCAAAGCATCCACAGAATAGTAATCACCTAAGGGTAAAAAAACTATCCAGAAACTCAGTACTCTTATTACGGTATCAGCGCCGTTAAGCACATAAATATTACGCTCATGTACCGACAACACAATCACGAAATTAAGGATAACCATTAACTTTGTGCGGTTTCCCACCAACAAGCTTAAGGCAACCCCAGCCCAGATGATGAAAAATATGATAGACATCCAACTGTATGGCATAGCATCCATAATGGAAAACCTGGCCGTACGTACCAATCCGTCCCACAAAGCCGAACGAGGTACATAGCCAACATCGCTGTAGAATTCTGTAGCCAACGGTATGTTGTAGATAGCATTCTTCAATAATAGGCCAGCAAAAAATATGCGAAACACGCTTAGCGGTCTGCTATCCACTCTACCAAACCAATATTTTGTACTCAAAGTATTCATAGAAGACAACTAGTGCTTAGCGTATAGGACACATTCGCTGATTTACAAAGCGTTTGTTTTCATATTTGGTGACATTGTAAATGGTAACAAGTTGACTCAGCAATAACATAATGGATAGCAGAACAGGTACAGATGCATAATGGCAATTCCAGAAAGAGGAATCATACCAACATCTAAATAGTATTTTCTTGGTTTTTTATGGAAACGATGCAAGACTTGCAAACACGAACTATATATGTGTGAAGTACAAACAATTTTGCCTTGATGTTGTGTTCGCAATTACTAACAACTGGGTCATTATGGAGGTGGACCACCTTCACCACCACCTTCTCCTGGTGGAGGACCACCT
>DCAJ01000080.1:0-2493 GCA_002311455.1 Anaerolineales bacterium UBA1136
TGCAGTTGTGTTTGCTTCTGAGATTAAATCTATATTACGTACAGGACTTATTGATGGTCAATTGAATGTGAATGGTCTACATGAGTATTTTTGTCGTTCGAAAATTGCTGGTACTAGGACGATGTTTGAGCATGTTCACGAATTAAATCCGGGGCATTATCTATTGATAGATGACCCTTCACACTCATTGAAGCAGTGTAGTTACTGGGACTTAACAACAGAGTATAGATTAGCAAGTCCAAGTTGTGTGACTGACGAATTAGAAGCACATAATCTTGTAGAAGCCAGCATAGTCGACTCAGTCAATTCTCGCATGATTAGTGACGTTCCTGTTGGTCTGCTTACCAGTGGCGGAATAGATTCTGGTGTTGTGGCGGGAATTTTGGCCAAGAATGGTTATCAGGGCCTAAAGTGTTTTTGTGCTGGAAACAATAATGCCGCAATAGATGAATCGCCATATGCCAAACGTTTAATTGAATACTTGAATAGAGAGTCAGGAGCAGACTTTAATTTATCTATAATCACTAAGGATGTTGCATCCCTTGTTGATTCCATTAACAATCTTACTTACATATATGACGAGCCATTACAATTCAACAACTCCAGTTTGGTTTATTATCTATGCAAAGCAGCACGTGATTATGGTGTCAAGGTGCTTATATCTGGAGAAGGATCAGACGAGATATTTTGTGGTTATGACCGTTATGCACGCACTTATAGAAATGCTAGTAAGTTGCTCCAGAAAAACTATAGTTTGGAACAAATNNAAATACTTTATTATGGTGGCGGTATTGACAATGTTGATGTCGTTGCTCAAATATGTGGTGTAAATGCCAGTGTGTCGGAGTCCGACCTTCTTGGAGAATCGTATGAATGGTTGCAAATGAATGGTGATATCAGTATGATGGAGCTTATCATGCTATATGATCAAAGATATAGGATGCAATTATTAATTCAGCGTCAAGATAGAATGGGAATGGCTGCAAGTGTGGAAATAAGGCAGCCTTTTTTGAATTACAATTTGGTTAATTTAGCGAATCGCCTGCATTTAGATTTGAGATTTAGGGCTCGCACCAACGAGAGCAAGTACATCCTCAGGAGGATAGCTGAGAAATACACCCCGAAAGAGATTGCTGCAAGACCTAAAACAGGATTTCCTTCTGATCTAGGATTGTGGTTGCGCGGTGATGAGTCTTACGGCACTATCCGCGACTTGGTGAATGATAGTAATTCTATTTCCCAAAATTATTTAGATTTTAACAAAGTGAGCGCCATAATCGAGTCGCATTTTTGCACAGATAGACATTTTGATTTTTTGGTTACTTGTTTGTTTAATCTGGAAGTCTGGAATAACACTGTACACAAACAAAATACTTTAGATAGGTAAAGCACTTTATGTATAAGGCAAACTAATGGAAATCGTTTCTTTGAGTAGGGAATACTGGGGAAAATGGGATCAATTTTGTATTCAGAGTGATGATGCTTGGTTCTGGCATAGTACCTGGTGGCTGGAATATTCATTAAAACATAAGCCAGAATTGCTAGGAAAGTCAAAGTCTTTTTTCATAACAGACGGGTCTCGCATTCTTGCAATTTGTCCATTGATTGTAGAAGAACATAAACATCAAGGTGTTGGTCACAAAGAATTTTCATACAGTGGGTCTTATGGTGTTGCTCCTGCTACGTCCAATGAGTTATCCGAAAAGGGCCGCCGTGCGATTTTAAGATTATTGTTTGACCATATAGATAGTCTTGCTATGAATAATCATGTTGAGAGAATGTCTCTCCAGTGTTCACCACTCAGTCCTAGTTATTCAATTGCCAGTGCACCACAATCTAACTGGTTGATGCGTTACAACTTAATGGATGTGTCATTAAATACACAAGTTATGAATTTAGATGATGATCTAGATAATATTCGGCGAAGTATGCGCCGTAATACAAGAAAACAAATTGATAACGCGAGCCAATATTTAACAGTACAAATATTAAACAATGAAAACATTACTCGCGATATATTTGAGCAATATCGTGAACTACATTATCTGGCTGCAGGTAGAGTTACTCGTCCAGCAAACACTTTTGAGATGATGTACTCATGGATTCAAATGGGTTTTGCTGTTCTGTTCGGAGCCATATTAGAAGGTGAATACGTGGGTTTTTTCTTGGTTACCACCTATAAATCGGGAGCTTACAACGGGTCTTCATGTCGAGATCCAAATCATCACAAAATCCCAGTAGGTCATTTTTTGCGCTGGGAGATTGCTCGGTGGCTAAAATCACAAAATTTTAAATGGTATGAAATAGGCATTCAGCAATATAATTGGTTGTTACATGATTTTCCTTCTCAAAAAGAAATTAACATATCAGAAGCTAAAAGAGGTTTGGGAGGATTTACTATTCCGCTGTTTCAAGGTGAAAAATATTACTCTCAGGACTATTTTAGGCAAATTCTCCGAAATCGTGTTGATCATTACGCGTCTAATTTGTGAC
>DCAJ01000080.1:2633-4144 GCA_002311455.1 Anaerolineales bacterium UBA1136
CTGAAGCAGTAAATTATCTGGGTCTTGAACGTACTGATTATGTTGGCATACCAGATTATGCAAGTCATTGTGTGATAGATTTTATTGGACGTCGTGCTACTCCAGTACCTATAAGAATGTTTAAACAGGAATCTCCATCAGCAATATTGATATACGACCAATGGGGTTGGCAGAAGTCAGAAAAGGCACGTTCCGACATTGGCTTAATATATCCAGATGTACAACTTATTTGGGATAGGGTAGATTCTCTTCCAAGATCTTACCAGATGCTTGCTGAATCTGATGAGAATCAAGCTGATGTTCAAGTGTTTAGTTTGAAAAAGACACTAACTGGTACTGGAGGGGGACTAGTGTGGTTGCAGGGCAAGCGATGGCTTCGTCGTCACTTGTCCATNNTGGTGCATTTATTGGAGCAAATGAGTGAAAAGTTAGTGAAGGGTGATAAAGTTGACAAGAAGATTCAGACATTTATTTTTAAGGAGTGCGACCATCATTTAAGATTACAAGCATGGCTAGACAATTATGAAATAGATAATGTTTCTGTGTATGAACATCGAGAGCGAAGGAACAGAATTGACCATTGCGTCAATAAGTTCGCTTCTGAAGAGTTGCCACAATGGATGCGTGACCAAATTGAAAATTATGATAGCCCCGCTCCAGGTATTTGGCCAATCCACGGTGTGGATGTTGATGATAACTTACTGTCCGAGATTCGCAATAAGTTTGATGTTGATATTAGGAAGTATCATTTTAATTACAATGATAGTTATATTGACCAGCAATGGACTGAGGTATTAGCAGTTCCATTGCATTCAGAGATACAAATGGAAATACTAGAAGAATTGATTGCTTATGTGATCAACTCTTCTAATTGACAGCCGAGATCAATATCTCAAAATTATGAGCCATTTGTGGTTTGTCGAAAATAGAGCGCAAGCTAAATGGGTTAGGGATTGTCCACAAGAAGTGGAATCCTGTGAGGTGGTAGCTCAGACAGCTGAGGCTTTGCAAGCTCTGGAAGAGTTTGGTGTCAATCATGTTGCTGTGGCTGAATATGCAGATACTCGTCTTATAGCAGATAAAAGTAAGCAATTACAGTCAGATTGTTTTACGCTGATTACTGAGGCTGAGGATCACATATTGCGTAATTATGATGATGCTGGAATATCAGATACTGGTTATCTAACTACTCATATTTACTGGATATATCATGCAATTAGCAGTCTTGCTACTCGTGTACATTTATGGCAAGAGACTATCCGTGCATGTCGCCCTAGCACAGTATCAATATTTAAATCTGTTGCTGACGAAACTTACTCCTTGCAAATGCCTCTACCGTGGTATTCCTCTTTGCCAATGGGTAATATATTGAGGCAGTTTGAATCATTATACTCACTGCGTTTTGATGTGCGATTATTAAATGTGCCAAAGCCACATTTGGCCTCTAAGTTTTTGACCAAACCATCACTAAGGTATTTGTCCATGTTACCGTCGCGCGCCGGAAAACATTT
>DCAJ01000080.1:4299-4619 GCA_002311455.1 Anaerolineales bacterium UBA1136
ACTATAGTTCCAAAATTGCTTTCTATATCGATCATATGAAGAGCAATGGTGAAGCACTGAACGTGTTTATGATAGGTGGCGTAAATGATGAATGGCGTACTGTTATATCTAGGCTAGACAAAAAAATATCAGTCTATACATTACCATGGACAAACAATAGTTTCTTAACGAATGAGAAAGAGTTTCAAGGCTGGTCATCTATCTACGATGATAGCATCATTTCCATAAAAGGTTCCTCATCGGTTGATCTTGACTTTGGCCAATATAACTTAGACGAGAGTCAGATAAATATAATTGCTGATTTGTATGATCAATGGACT
>DCAJ01000055.1:0-248 GCA_002311455.1 Anaerolineales bacterium UBA1136
CTGAAGATGGTTGATTGCCGACGACAGTGGCATAACAACCATTCTCAAATCTAATCAATGCTCCTACGCCATCTTCTACATCAACATCATGACTATGTATACCAACGACACCAGCAACTGATATAGCATTACTACCAATAAACCATAGAATCCTGTCAAGATTGTGAATACCAGAATATAGCAGCACTCCTCCCCCAGAAGATTCATGTCTCCATACCCATTTAGGAACCCGACTATCACCGGGAAAC
>DCAJ01000055.1:310-7582 GCA_002311455.1 Anaerolineales bacterium UBA1136
AACCCGACTATCACCGGGAAACCTAAAATGTTCGTGTATAGATACAACATCACCTAACTCGCCGTTTTTCAGTAGATTAGCCGCTTTGGCAAATGCTGGACGGTAGCGATGCACGAAACTCACTGCGCACACAAGATCGCTTGCATCCTTGTATGCTTCCCGAAGTGTTCTAGCCTCTGCAAGTGAATTGCCCATCGGCTTTTCCATAAGAAGATGACAACCTTCATTCAATAGAGCAAGCCCGCAATCAAGCAATTGATCATGCGGTAAAGCTACGACACCCAGATCCAAACCTGCAGATATTAGCGAGTCACCAGAGTTGTAGCAAGTTACACTAAATTCACTTTCTAATAGTGCACCTCTGGTTTGGTTTATCTCGGCTACACCAACAATTTCTACTTCTTCAGACATGTTAGCAAATGCCTCTAGGTGATGATGACCCGCTCCACCACCCCCAAAAACACCTACTCTAATCTTGTTGCTCATAGTTATTCAAAACAACACACATGTCAACTTGATAGACGCATGTAGTAACGACTCGCATTATGTGGTGAAAGTCGCACAGCACCATGGTCAGTAACCAGAAAATTATCAGATATCAGAAATCCACGGTCATTCTCAAGCACGGTACCTGGGTGATATGAAAGAATCATATTCGATTTCAACACAAAATCAGGGTCTGATGCCGAACTAGGACCGTCACTGCCATCAAGACCTGTGCTATGACAATCAGGCGTGTGTTTACCGACCACTTTAAGACCGCTATCTTTCATAACTTCAGAAATAGCTTTGTCGTTTGCATTAGAAATGTCGGCATATGTATTTCCGGAACATGCCACCGCAGAAGACGCATCGACAGCAGCTAGATATGCATCCAGCTGTAACTGTACGTCATCTGGTAAATCATGAAAAGAGAACACTGTGGTCATTTCCAGCCAATATCCCCAGGGACTCTCATAGACGATCTCAAAGTTTATGATGTCATCCTCAGACATTGTCAAATCTTTTGGTGTTGGAACCGTGTAAGGTGTAAGATCAAGAGAGAGTTTCGTCCGACCCCAAAAAGCACCTTTGGCCTTCACATACTCCTCAGTCGCTGCACATACATCCCAGTACCTAGCACCTACGTGAGCACGATCGGCAAAAACATCCATACATGCATCTAATATGTAACCGTTCTGCTGAATTGCTTCAAGCTCAAAAGGTGATTTGATCTGCCTTATCAAGTTATACTGATCAGTAGCATCAACAAGCTCATGATTACCAATAGCTTGTTGCAGAGACTCGTAAGCACCAAGCGGTAGCAGTTTTTTCATATTAACCACACCTATACGTTTTCCACCATTACCAGCATAACCTGTCACAAGTTCCTTGACTCGCTCCATTAAATCTGGGGGTGACTCAACTCTTTCTTTTCTTGTTGTTGTCTCATTCCTCGTCCAAACTCCTTGATAGGAACTCCAGACTAGCATATAGGGATCAGGATCATCTTGACCAAGCACGGCATAACCTGCACCACCCCAAAGATGGGCGTTGGTAATATAGCGAATAGCACCCATTCCTCCAGGTGCCCCACCGCCGATCACCACTAGCGCAGCAAAATCCTCACGCTTCATCATATCCTGAATTTTACTTATACGTCCTGTTACGTCCTGAGCCAACCCATCATGTGTAAGCATATTAATCTCCTCTAAAGTAATTTGTTCAAGTCAATAAAATTGTGCGTGTCTTGTTTACCTGCATATACAATCATCCAGTTCGCGCTACATCACCCATTCATATGGCATACCGAATTTAACTTCCTCACCAATATTCTCCGCGATTGCACGCCGATAAATTAGATCGGCCACAGCCGTATCTTCCACCCCTGTACCACCAGATAGAAATATCGAGTGCCCCCATCCTGTTGTACGTGATCCCTTTTTCTTAGCCACAATTTCACCAAGATCAGCGTAGATATCATCTACGGTCATCAAACCATTCGCAATAGGAATAAGCACTTCTCCTGCTTCGTCCATTCCGCATCCCCAATCATCCAACACAACCTTCGAGTTGACCACAAAATCATCATCGACCTCTCTTGCCCATGGGTCGTGCCTACCCATGGCATTCACGTGCACCGCAGATTCAGTCAGTGCCTGACTGGAAAACACCGGTGTGGGTGATGAGGTCATGGTTGTCACCAAACCAGCGCCATCAAGCGCACTCTCTGGTGAACGCACTGGAACTACATCTATTTCCAATTCCTCACTCATAGAAACACAAAATTCACGAAGTGGTTGCTCTTTACGGCTGTAAACTTGTACCTTTTGTAAATCACATACTTTTTTAACAGCATGCAGCTCTGTACGCGCGTGTCGTCCGGAGCCAAATAGAGCCATCGTTAGCGGTCCTGTAGGCGCTAGGTATTTTACTGCCACTGCAGCCGTGGCAGCGGTCTTGAACCAATCGTAATACAAGAGTTCCATGATTGCTAGTAATTCGCCGGTCAATGTATCAAACAACAACTGAAATGTTTCTAGTCCACCGCTCATACCAGTAGTATAGACATTCATTCCGGCTACATTAAGTCCCGAAAACGCTGCGGCCTTAAACTTAAGAGCTGGCAGCCCTTCAGGGCGACGCTCTCTATCAGCATGAACGCTATGTATACTATCATCACTATCAAACCAGGCGCACTTCCTCGGAAAGACCACCGCACGCCCGTTGCCTTTCTCGTTATAACCAAGTTCAACGGCTTCAATATATTCGTCTAGTTCCAATAATCCTTGCAATTCATGATTACGCAAAATAAGCGCCATGCCGACCTCCCTATTTATAAAATTTGATGTTGGTCTAAATCACATTATCTCTAATTTTGATCCTGTTTCACAATAATTGAGCAGAGCGATGAATTGATTTATTAATTGTAAACCATATTGTGGCTGTTAAACCAACGGTTACACAAAACCAACCGCTTGCAGCGACAACCCATACAACACTAAATTTATCAGTCAAATAACCAGCACCAATAGTTGCCACTGGCAAAAGTCCCCATACCATACCCCAAGAACCTAGTATTCTTCCTCGAAACATATCTGGAACTCTACTCTGATATGTTGCATTCATAATTGTAAGAAATATCCCCTGAAACAAACCAGTCAAGCCAGCTACTAGATAAAGCCATATTACGGACCTGGTATAGGCAAATGCTACCAAACTGAGTCCAAAAGATATTACGGCAAAAATACACTTTTCGCTAGGTTTGCTAACATTAGACATAAAGGAAAGAGTTAGACCTGAAATAGCGGCAAATGCACTTGCCACACCAATCAAATTTCCGTAAAGATCGGGTCCACCCTTTATAATCCTGTCTACAAATACTGGCGTCATCTTCAAGTAAGTCATACCTACTGGTATAGCTAAAAGACCCATAAAAAGCAAAAGTAAAACAACCTTGTCACCCACTAAATATTCCCCAAAGCTATTATTTAACTTCACCGAATCCGCAGGCAAACTCAATTTATGTTCATCCTCACTGGATGCATTACTATAATCATACTTACTCATATGAACCCTCAAGATAGCAAAAGTAATTGCGGCCCCAGCTAACGTTAACGCTGAAACAGCTAATGCAACCGTATAATTATAATAAGTTAGTAGTAGACCAGCTATCACCGGACCAAAAAATCCCATCATGCGCGTACTAGATAAATCTAAAGATGCTATGGAGAATACATTGTTTCCTCTAAGTATTGTTGCCAGTAAAGCCAGTCTGCTAGCACCGTAAAATGCAAATGCAATGCCCATCAATAGATTTGCTGCACCTAGATAGAATTTTGTCTCAAAATTGTTCCCTACAATCCAGCTATATATACCGGCAACTGCAGTTCCGAGAACACAAGCACCCACTAATAGCGTTCCACGAGAGACTTTCTTGTCACCCAACCAACCTGCTAGAGGTGAACAGGGTAAAAGGGGGATCCCATACAAAAAACCTATTAATGCCACCCAGGCTGCCTTTTCAGACATATGTACCGCCTGCCACAAACAAGTGATGGCAAAGATCCGGCACCCAAGATGTCCCAAAGTACCGCCAAGCCAGTATATTGGATATGCTGTATTACGTAATTTCTTTAAATCAACTAACCAACTAGAAAATCTATGGTGCACTAAAAGCGCTCTGTCGCCTAAGCCTAAATCTCTGTGTCCTAGCATAAATATATCCTGAGCATTAAACCTCTTATGTCGTTAACTGCTAACTAGCAAAGGCAAACATTAGACTTTGCACTAGAGACAACAAAAATTGTTGCTTGAAACAGGAGCTTACTTATTACTGTATTTACTTGCTGACAAGGACCAAGCAACACAAGTGCTAATCCTGGGTAAAACTTATTGAGACACTTGAGTCAACTATTGCTCGATCTCGATCAGTGGAAGCCCCTTACCTACACCCATTTCATCGATTCTGTGGCAAGCCGCATAATGTCCAGGCATCCACTCTTTTAACTCGGGTCTAGTAATCCTACATTCATCGATAACTAGTGGACACCGTGTACAAAAAAGACATCCTTTAGGCGGATTAGCAGGATTGGGAACATCTCCCTTGAGAACAATGCGCCTTCGCTTTCTTTCTATCACAGGGTCAGGAACTGGAATTGCAGAAATGAGAGAAACTGTGTATGGATGCAATGCACCAAGGAATAGCCGATCAGTCTTAGCTAACTCAACTATGTGGCCAAGATACATGACCGCGACTCTGTCTGAAATATGACGGATCATACTCAAATCATGGCCTATAAACAAATATGTCAGCCCTATATCAGCGCGAAGATCTTCAATAAGGTTCACAACCTGAGCTTGGATGGAAACGTCTAACGCAGATATTGGTTCATCACACACAACGAAATCTGGCTCAGATGCTAAAGCTCTAGCTATACCTATTCTCTGGCGTTGGCCTCCGGAGAACTCATGTGGATATCGCTTCGCTACATCGGGGCTCAATCCAACCACTTCCAATAAATAGTTAACCTTATCTTCAATCTTTTGATTGTCTAAGGAGCTATGAATACGTATTGGCTCAGCAATAGTCGATCCCACAGTTAAGCGAGGATTCAACGACGCAAACGGGTCTTGAAATATCATTTGCATTCGCTTCCGCATTTTCCTCATTGATCTTGAATCCAAGTGCGCTAGCGACACACCATCAAAGACAATTTCTCCAGCTGTAGGCTTGTATAACTGCAGTATTGCCCTACCTGTTGTAGTTTTCCCACAACCACTTTCGCCCACTAATCCAAAGGTCTCGCCGGGAAATATGTCGAAGGTTATACCATCAACAGCTCGCACAGCACCCACCTGACGCTGTAGCAAGCCTCTCCTAATCGGGAAATGCACCTTTAGGTTCTTCACACTCAACATGCTTTTATTGTTCAATGTTTCGCTCACATTCATTTTCAAGATCCCACCAACAAGCAACCCTGTGCTGGCCTTCTTGGACAAAAAGATTCGGATCTTCGCTTCTACATCGATCAAAAACGTACTTACAACGTGGAGCAAAAGGACAACCATCAATTGGATCTAACATATTGGGTGGTTGCCCATCTATACTCTTCAGACGCTCCGAAACTTTATGTTCATTGTCATGTCGCGGTAATGACTCGAGAAGACCTTGGGTATATGGATGAGATGGATTTGAATACACTTCCACAGCAGCTCCTGTTTCTACTATCTGACCAGCATACATTACGGCTACCCTATCAGCCAGACGAGCAATCACACCAAGATCATGTGTGATCAGTATCATACCCATACCTTCACTACCACGAAGATCATTCAATAATTCAAGAATCTGAGCTTGTATAGTAACATCCAAGGCAGTAGTAGGTTCATCAGCTATTAGTATTCGAGGAGAGCAAGCCAAGGCAATTGCAATCATTACTCGCTGACGCATACCGCCTGAAAATTGGTGAGGATAGTCTTTGATACGCTCTGCAGGGTCTGGAATACCAACCTTATCCAACAATTCTATACTACGATCCAAGGCAGCTCTCCACGACATTTCTTTGTGTTCCACCAAAGACTCGGCAATCTGTATTCCAATTGTCAGAACAGGATTCAATGACGTCATTGGGTCTTGGAAAATCATGCCAATCTCTACAGAACGCACTGCTCGTATCTCTGATTGACTCATAGACAACAAGTCCCGATCACCAAGAAAGGCAGTTCCACCCACAACTCTACCGGGTGGATTAGGAATAAGCTGCAGTAAGGACATCATGGAAACAGATTTACCGCACCCACTTTCCCCTACCACTCCAAGAACTTCTCCACGATCCAAATGAAAAGAGACGCCATTCACCGCTTTAACCACTCCACCAATGGTATGAAATTCGGTCCTAAGATCTTCTACTTTGAGAACTCTGTCCACATCATTCATTGCTCAAATACACTCAATCGTATTCACTATTATTACTTTAATCTACAGTGCTGAAGTTTACATAATTACACAACAAATCATAAGACCTAAATAACTTAAAGTATTGTTGCGAAGAATGCGAATTTTTTACAACGCTCCTACAGCCCCACCATCTACCAAAATAGATCTTCCAGTAATGTAGCGAGCTACGTCTGACGCCAAGAACGCAGCTAGAGCCGCTGGTTCGTCGGGAACAGCCAAACGACCTATAGGTATCCTGCTTGCTGTTATTGCAAGTTCCTCGTCGACACTTATACCTTTCTTTTCTGCACGAGCCCCAGCTAATTGAATAGCACGATCGGTACTAGTAGGACCAGGACAAATGTTATTCACAGTAACACCGTATTCAGCAATTTCACTAGCTAATGTTTTTGCCATACCACCAACAGCCAGTCGAACACCATTTGATAGCATTAGATTCGGTACAGGTTCTGTAAGCGTTTTTGAAGTGAAATTGATAATTCTGCCCCACTTCTGCTCCTTCATGCTCGGAACGCACTCACGAATCAAGCGGACTGCACTAAGGAATACCAATTCAAAAGCAGAAATCCATTTTTCATCACTTGCGGACTCAAAAGGCCCAGGTGGAGGTCCTCCAGAGTTTGTTACCAATATACTCACAGTTCCTAAAGCATCGCTTACTGCCTTAACTAAGTCTGTTATTGATTCAGTATCACGCAAATCAACCTGAAATGCACGCACATGACTATTGCTTAAAGCATGTTCCTGGACCTGCTCCGTAGCATTTTCCAGTGCCTCTTCATTTAGGTCGCAAAGAGCCACTTTACACCCCTCCATGGCTAAACGTGTCGCAG
>DCAJ01000055.1:7633-8857 GCA_002311455.1 Anaerolineales bacterium UBA1136
CCATGGCTAAACGTGTCGCAGTTGCTAAACCAAGACCATTTGCTGAAGCACCAACCAGTGCTGTACGATCCTTAATTCCTAAATCCATAGTTCAATTTTCTCCTTGAGTATCTGCCCAACGCAAAAGTTTATCCAACTCATCAAGTGTCATCTGATCTATAGGAGCGTGTGGCTTTCGAGCTGTGGGCGAAGCAATTATTCCTCTACGATAGTATGCTTGCTTACGTAGAGGTAAATTGATATATTTTTGATTCTCAAAACTAATCAATGGGCAATATCTATTAAACAATTCTTCTGCATCCTCTAGATCACCATTATTGAATTTATCATATATCCTGACCAACACATTAGGAAATGCAAATCCAGTCATGGTACCAACTGCGCCATGCCGTAATTCTTCCAAAAACATTATGCCACCAAGGCCACCAAAAATCTTCATTTCCGTATTGTGTTGCAATAAGTCAGAAACTTTCTTTGGTGAAGGTTCATCTTCCAATTTTATGTTACTGAGCGATGATTCAGAATCTGCCAGAGCCAGAAGGAATTCTGTCGACATATACACTCCTGTGCTGGATGGATGATCTTGTATAACTATTGGTGCTTCCAATGTGCTAGCCAAAGTTAGGTAATGGTCACGGACAGCAGCATCGCTAGGACGCATTAGCTTGGGAGGGGTTATCATCACAGACGCTGCTCCTAGATCAATAGCCTTTTTAGATATAGAAATACATCCATATGTAGATGCATGAGAGGTACCCACGCACACTGGTATTTGGCCATTCACAACATCTAGTACAGTACCAAGTACAATGTCACGCTCTGAATCGGTAAGTTTGTGTGCCTCTCCCAGCACACCAAGCACGGTGACACCATGTACCCCAGAGCTCAACATAAACTCTGTAACTGACTTCAGGCTTTCAAGATCTACTGTTTCGTCTTCATTAAAAGGTGTCGGCATTATATTATAGACACCTGACATATTTTTTGAAGAATTATTCATGGCAAATAATAGTATATAAGTTTGATCATCTAAGAAAAATCATCCTGCGACACGTTACGGACAGGATGATGAGAATGGATACAATCCTAAAACTGCTTTCAATTGCTTGGAGGGTCTTATGGACCTTAGCCCAGACCCTCCAAGCAATTTTGTTATTTCTAAGAAACTTTACTATCTACGTATAGTTCCCTTATCCTGAGCCTTTATTACTGAGCAACCTTGAG
>DCAJ01000052.1:0-11321 GCA_002311455.1 Anaerolineales bacterium UBA1136
GGTCATCAACTATCGGGAAGAATTGAGACAACAACTCAGCAGCAGCGTTCTGATGAGCCAGCTGTATTTCCTGAGATTTGCGGCGCTTGAAGTTCTGGAAGTCAGCCAATGCACGCTGTTGTCCGTCTAATCGCTCGGCTGCAAGAGTTTCTGCCACAGCAAGTTTTTCAAGCCATTGTTCTGTTGTGAGGTCTTCTAACGTAATATCATTATCTTTCTGATCAGCTTCGTTGTCAACTATGGAGTCAGCTGTTTCCTCCATAGCATAGCCATTACCGTTGGTATTCTCTTTGTTGCCAGAATTTTCCTCAGAATCAGTACCTGTAGTTTGATTTATATCCTTCATAGTTTCCTGTTATTTTATATATTTTTATCCGTAACTGTCATGTACTAGTCTTGTCATTAGGTCAGCTACATGTCGAACTGCACCAATAGCACGAGCATAAGCCATACGGGTGGGTCCGAATACTCCTAAAGTTCCTGTAGCAACGTTTGGGGTTCCGTACCTTGCAAGAACCATTGAACATTCTTTTAGTTCTTTCCAATCACCTTCACCAGCTATAACAACCTTAACCCCATCAAACTGAGAACTGAGGGCTGATGCTAAGAAATTTTCCATGTTAGGTACGTTCTTCTAGTAATTGAAGTGCATTTCTAGCCGGTTCTGAATAGGTGAATTCCCGTTGGGATAGTATATATTGAACCCCATCCAGATATAATTCTCCGGCAGCAAATGAATCTGCCTTCTGCATGATGGCAGCAATTTGTTGAAGTATGTTACTTTCTAGGTTATCCTCAACCAGCTTAACTTGATCTTCAATGTAGCTTGCACCTCTGTCTTTGTAATATGTAGTTAATCGCGTTGCTATATCTGACAACTCTGTCTGGGAGATTGGGTAATGGACTGAACAAATTTCTTGAAGGACTTCTCCTCCACGTAGAACTAGGACCAATATAATCTGTTGCCGCCCGTGCGTGGATATGAGTTCTATGTGTTTGACGTGAGCTTTAGTGCTGTGTAAAGCTGTTACTAGAGCAGCTGCTCTAGTATGATGCGCTAGCACATTGGCTGCAAGTTTTCCGCATTCATTTACACTTGTTCGTGCTTGATGGAACTGATAGCTAATTTTGTGGCATTCAGATAGTGGCAATGCATATGTCTTTACTAGGTACCGTACAAAGTATCGGTAACCTGCTTCTGTAGGTATACGACCCGCAGATGTGTGAGGTTGATGCAGTAATCCCATGTGCGATAGACGAGCCATATCATTTCGCACTGTGGCAGTACTCCAATCTAGACTGTTTTTGTCAACAATTGTTTGTGAACTTACCCCACTGTTTTTGGGAGTCTCTACGTATTCACGTATAATTAGACCTAGGATTTTTTCTTGCCTATCAGTTAATATTTCCATTTGTCTCCGCTTTTCATAATTTAGCAGTCTAAGCACTAGACCGCTAAATTATGACTATGAATCATACCATGCAGGCTTTAAGAGTGTCAAGAAAAGGGGTATAATCTGATATTAAGGAGTTAGATTTTTCGTATGCCGGATAACCCTATTCGTATTCTGATTGCAAAGCCTGGCCTAGACGGTCATGATAGAGGTGCCAAAGTTATTGCGCGGGCCTTACGTGACGCAGGTATGGAAGTAATATACACAGGTCTCAGGCAGTCTCCCATTATGATTGTAGAAGCAGCTCTGCAGGAGGACGTTAACGCTATTGGTGTTTCTATTCTCTCTGGTGCCCATCAAGTATTGGTTCCACGCATAATTGACTTACTCAATGACAATGGTTTGTACAATGTACCGTTGTTTGTTGGCGGAATAATTCCTGACAATGATGTTGAGGAATTGATCCAGCTAGGAGTGGCTGGCGTGTTTGGACCAGGCACTAGTACATCAGATATAGTATCAGCGGTGCGGGAAGCAGTTTCCTGAAGGTTAACGAGACCAAGTTTTCACCATAATATGTCTTTGATAAAACAAATAATATCTGGTGACCGCAGAGCATTAGCTCAGGCACTGACGCTAGTTGAAAATGATTATCAGAATAGTCAAAATATGCTTGCGGAGGTTTATACCCACACTGGGCATGCACATATTATTGGCGTAACAGGTATCCCAGGTGCTGGGAAATCTACTCTCTTAAATGCTTTGGTTAAATTGATGCGGAAATGTGAAGATACTCTAGGACTATTGGCGGTTGATCCAAGCAGCCAGTTCAGTAAAGGAGCTATTCTGGGTGATCGTATACGCATGAGAGATTTATTGGGTGATAAAGGTGTTTTTATAAGAAGTATGGCCACGCGCGGTGAGCTTGGAGGTCTATCATCTTCAACAGCAGGTGCAGTCGATGTCCTTGATGCTGCTGGATTTGATCGAGTGATTGTTGAAACAGTTGGCGTAGGTCAGGCAGAAGTTGATATTGCCTCTAATGCGCATACTTCGATAGTTGTGCTGTGTCCTGGTGTAGGTGATTCAGTACAAGCGGCCAAATCTGGCATTCTGGAGATAGCAGATATTATAGTTGTTAACAAATCTGATTATCCCAAAGTCAATGTTACCAAGAGTTACCTACGTGAGATGCTTGATATTGGGAGTGCAGTGCAAGTAGGGTTATCTGAGACACAAAACATGACTTGTGATCCACATTTGGTGCATGGAACATCTGGTGCAGGTAATAACTCGTGGCAAGTACCTATCATTACTACTGTCGCAACTTCTGGAGAGGGCGTAAGTGAGTTGTTTGATCATTTGTTAGCTCATTACGATCACATCACCTCTACTGGAGAAATTACTGTACGTCGTCAGAATCGGCTGCGGGCTATTTTTGAGTCGCGGTTACGCAAACAATTGTATACTAAGTTTTCGCAGATGTTGTCGGAGGATTACTTTCTTAGGCAATTAGAGTTGATGATGGTACGAGAAACTGATCCATATACAGCTGCTACAGAGTGCATGAATAATTTCGAAATAAACTATATCGGTGACGAGGATTGAAATATGACGCGATTAATAAGTCGAGATACCCACATGTATGGTGAAATCCGCCTATATTCCGGATCTTCCTGCCCGGTACTGGCTCAAGAGATCAGTGATTATCTAGATGTGCCGCTTAGTGGGCGTGATTTATTCCGATTCCCTAATGAGAATCAATTCTGTAGATTGCATTCAAGTGCTAGAGGACAGGATGTGTACGTGATACAGAGTACCGCATCGCCTGTTAACGACAACTTGATGGAATTGCTCATAATGTTGCAAACTTTGCGTCTTGATTCAGTGGGGCGATTGACATCGGTAATGCCTTATTTGTGCTATTCGCGCTCGGACAAAAAGGATCAACCTCGTGTGCCCATTGCTGCTCGACTAGTAGCTGATATGATACAGGTGGCCGGCACAGATCGTTATATGACCTTGGATTTACACGCAGGTCAGATTCAGGGTTTTTTCACTATTCCTGGAGACGTATTAACTGCCTTTCATATTCTTAGTGCTCATTTCCAGGAACTCCGTGATGACATGAAAGATCCGGTAGTCGTAACAGCGGATCTAGGTTTTGCAAAAAAAGGACGTAATTTCGCAGCTAAGCTTGATATGCCAATTGCTTTTATTGAGAAACGTCGTACGGGTAATGAACCTAGGTCTGAGGCCATAGGTGTTATTGGTGATGTGCGTGATCGCGACGTAATCATTGTTGATGATGAAGTAGATACAGCTGGGTCAGTTACTCAGGCATTTGAGAATGTTAAAAAGCAAGGTGCTCGAGATGTATATCTTTCGTTTGTCCATGCTGTTCTTTCTGACCCTGCTTTTGAGAGGCTTAGCAAAGCAGATTTCAAGAGTATAGTTACAACAAATACTGTGCATATTCCAAAAGATAAAATACTCCCTAATATGACCGTACTTTCTATCGCTCCGTTGCTTGCTGAGGTAATTTTGCGGGCTCATGAAGGTCGTAGCGTAGGTGAGATGTTTAACGAATAATCGACCATATTAAATGCTCAAAAGAATTCTTACAGCAGTTAGTGGAAATCCGACTGCGCGTGATCTAAGACTATACGAACAGGTTGCTGATGAAATCGATCGGCTTGAACCTGAATATCAGACCCTGAGCAATTCTGAACTGCGCTCCAAAACCGACTTTTTTAGGGAAAAATTACAATCTACTATATCTGACATCTTGGATTTGGACGATAAGATTGAGATGGAAACACAAACTATGCAAGAGATCTTAACGCATGCATTTGCGACTGTGCGTGAGGCTGCAGTGAGAACTATTGGATTAAGGCACTATCCTGTGCAGCTGGTAGGTGGTCAAGTTCTTCATGCTGGTCGCATTGCTGAAATGCGAACCGGTGAGGGTAAAACACTAGTGGCTACATTGCCACTTTATTTAAATGCTCTATCTGGTAGGGGAGCACATTTGGTTACAGTGAATGATTATCTGGCACGTCGAGATGCAAAATGGATGGGGCCTATTTTCCATATGTTAGGTATGAGTGTCGGTATCTTGCAAGATGCTTCTCGTACAGATAATGCACAAATGGCATACTTGTTTGATCCAACGCAAGAGTCTCCTCAAGAAGAAAACAATCAAGTTAGATTGGTACCGCGTAACGAAGCTTATTCGGCCGATATTACTTATGGAACTAACAATGAATTTGGTTTTGANNGTAACATATGGAACAAATAATGAATTTGGATTTGATTATCTACGTGATAATATCGCTCATCGATTAGAAGATCGGCAGCAACGTAAGCTTCACTACTCCATAATTGATGAGGTGGACAATGTGCTGATTGATAGTGCACGTACTCCATTGATTATTTCTGGTCCGGCTCAACACGATCCGGAAATGTACATAGAGTTAGCAAAAGTGGTGCGCAGACTTAAACCAGAGCACTATGAAATTGATGAGCGCTCTCGTACTATGTCTATTACAGACGCAGGATACGATAGGGTAGAAGAACTTATGGGTAAAACACTACGTGACCCGGCTAGTCCTGAAGATATAACTCCGGAGCAAGCTCAAATTCAATCTCATCTTGAACAAGCTATTCGTGCCGAATTTATTTTCAAGCGCAATAAGGATTACTTGGTTAGTGGTGGTCGAGTTGTAATAGTAGATGATTTTACTGGTCGCGTAATGCCTGGCCGTCGTTGGTCTGACGGTTTGCATCAGGCGGTGGAGGCCAAAGAGGGTGTGGCAATTCAGGCCGAGAATGTTACATATGCCACCATAACGTTGCAAAACTATTTTCGGATGTATACGAGACTATCTGGTATGTCTGGTACAGCTGTTACTGAAGCAGAAGAGTTCGACAAAATTTATCAGATTGATGTTGTTCCAATACCTACCCATTTGGATTTTCGTGCTCGGGTCGATCCTGATTTAACTGAAATATTTTACAGGGAAAATGGTTCAAAATTCTCATATATTGCTAACGTCAAAGATCAAGACAATCCATTGCTTTATCGACGCAAAGATTACGATGATCTAGTATTTCGTACTGAAGAGGCCAAATTGCGTGCTCTCACTCAGGAAGTGCTTGCTCGCCACGTATCGGGTCAACCAATGCTAATTGGCACCACTTCGGTGGAGTCGTCCGAGCGATTATCTATGCGTTTTAGATCTGACGAGTTAAGGAAAATAGCATTGGTATGGTTGTTGCGGGATACTTGGTTCGAGACAAATGAGCGTGAGGAAGATGGGCGTGCAGTACCGGAAATGGCAGACTTGAACTTACCCATTGATAAATTGAAGACATCACATTTGAGGGCCTTGGGTAAGGATCTAAAAGTTCGATTGAATCCTACAACTCAAGATAATCTTGTACGTTTGTGCAATATTCTAGGATTGGAAGACATCC
The DNA here is from genome assembly GCA_002311455.1 of Anaerolineales bacterium UBA1136. Taxonomy (GTDB): domain Bacteria; phylum Chloroflexota; class Anaerolineae; order Anaerolineales; family UBA11657; genus UBA11657. The sequence continues at coordinate 5,874 of DCAJ01000052.1, forward strand.
TAGCCAAGAATTTGCAATCTGTGCTAGAAACTGGTATATCGTGTCAGGTATTGAATGCCAAGAAGCATGATGAGGAGTCTCGGATAATAGCTCGCGCTGGCTCTCTAGGTGCAGTTACTATAGCAACAAACATGGCTGGACGCGGTGTAGATATAAAGCTAGGTGGAGAGATAGCGGAAGATACAATTGCAAATGTTAACCGAGTGCTTAAGCGGTCTGGCCAATCTGATGCATTCGATATGACGCATGAGGAACGTAACAAAACCCTTCAATTGCTATCTCATGATGATTATGGAATTTATGTGGATGAAGTACAGACTTTTTTGAAGTATATGAAGGACGAGCAATTAGTAAGGGAATTAGGCGGATTGCACGTTGTTGGGTCTGAACGTCATGAAGCTCGTCGTATAGACAATCAGCTACGTGGGCGTGCTTCTAGGCAGGGTGATCCGGGATCAAGTAGGTTTTATCTGTCACTTGAAGATGAGCTAATGCGAAGGTTTGGCGGTGCCAACGTATCCAGTTTAATGGAGAAATTGAATATTGACGAGGCTATGCCTATAGAGCATGGGATAGTGAACAAGAGTATCGAACAATCACAAACTCGAGTTGAGGGAGCTAATTTTGATGTGCGTAAGCATTTGTTGGAATATGATGACGTACTTAATGTGCAACGTACTAAGTTCTATGATCAGCGCGACCGAATCTTTAGTAAAGATGATCTGACTTCCGATGTTGCCGAAATGTTGGCCTCAGAAGTTCACCGAAGGATGACACTGTCCACTGAAGATGAGGAAGGATGGTGGCGTCTTTTGGCATGGCTTGACAATGTGCAGCCTACTATAGAGAGCAATGATGGTAGTCTATTCTTTTCATTTAGCATAGAGCTATTATTAGATTCACTTGGGGAAACTGTTCCGAGTCTGGGTAATCTGTGGTTAGCACAAAAGGAATCAGATGGGATTGCGGATGTAGAGGACTGTATGAGAATTGTTGCAAAAGATCGGAGCAATATAATTGAATTTTTGTTGGCAATGGCTCGTCGGGCTGCAGATCTTGCTCTGGAACGAATGCTCATGGCTTATAGTGCCGAGATAGACAATCTGGAAGATCAGATTCCAAGATTTATTAGTGAAAAATGTGAACTTGCAGAAATGGCATTTGAAGGAGCTGAAATGGAGGCACGTGAGGGTGGACAGTCTATCCATTTATCCCAGGTTGCTAAAACTATGTGCGAAATGTCTGGTGTTTCAATTCACTTTAGTCATTCAGAGATAGACGATTTATCGTTTGATAATTTGAAGGATGATGTGTGTAACCGCATTCAAGATAGAGTTGGTACAGATTTGTTGACAAAGTTTGTTCGTAAAGTCCAAAAACGTATTGGATTAGATATAGAAATAGAAGTGCCGGTTTGGAATAAATTAAATTGGGAACATTGGCATGACGAAGTTGTTGAGATCTTATCGGAAGCTCAAAATGCTCGTATACAGACCCATATTAGTGACATTACACTTGTACTTGAAAAACAATTATCTAAACCAGAGGAACTTGTGCGGAGTGATTGGGGGCGCTTGATATTGGAAATGGCTTACAGTAAAGATGTAGTGTTCCATGAAAAGAGCCGGCAGCGTCTGGTACGTATGGAGCAGCGATTTCCCTACGTATACCATGCAGCACAATTATTAGATGGAGAATCGCTGCAGAGCTTGACCGACCGCGTATTACAGCACCTTCAGACAGCCACAGAACAACTCAGAAGTGCGTGGGGTCAATTGGAGATACAACGATTACAATCTGAGAAATTGTCGAGTCTCAAACAACATACGGCTTTATTGGTACGCGACGAGCTTGGAGAAGAAGATTTCAATTCTGTGAAATCCAGTGATTTTGGATCCCTTTCTGGAAGCTTTCAGACCCGGGTATGTGCTGCTCTCGGGCGTGGTATAACTGTTGGGTTGTATCGACAGATTTTGCTTTCAATTAGTAGCCAGTTATGGGTCGATTACCTTACATCTATGGAAGCACTGAGGACGTCAGTTGGGCTAGAAGCTTATGCGCAGCGTGACCCCTTGATTGCATACAAGAGCCGGGCTTTTGATTTATTTAGACAGCTGATTATTGACATGAAATCCTCTTTGGTTGCGCGAATGTTCACATCTACCCCCGTAGAACTCACGGGCATAAACACAGAAGGCATTGCTGATGATTCTCCAATTGCTCCTAAAGTATTGCGTCGCAACGATCCATGTTGGTGTGATAGTGGCAAGAAATTTAAAAATTGTCACATGAATAAATCTAATGGTAGTGCCAATAAATCTCAACAACGCGGAAACCCAGAGATAGTTCAATCCAGGTAGGAATACTAAGATCTGGGTTGTTGTTTAGTCTTCTTTTGGAATAGGTTGGCATGTCGGGCAATAGTAAGTTCCTCTTTGGGATACAGTGGTGCGAATAATTTTCGATCCGCATGTTTGACATGGCTTACCACTTTTGCCATATACACTAAAGTGGTATTGATGGTTTCCACCCTTATATACCCAATCAATGCTGGAACCATTGTGGCGTATTCCGTCACGAAGTACCTTCCGTAGATTCCGCCATAGTTTTCGTGAGTCCGCTGACGATATCATATTACTCTGTGTAGTAGGGTGTAGTCCTGATAGATGGAGAGCTTCATCAGTATAAATATTTCCCATGCCAGCAAGGAAGTGTTGGTCTAAGAGAAGTGGCTTTAACATTCGCTTGTGTTTACTTAGCATTTGAAAAAACACTGAGTGAGTAAATTGTTTTGATAGGGGTTCTGGACCAAGATTTGATGTAATTTCCTCTGCTGATTTTACTAGATATACTCGCCCAAACTTGCGCACATCCGTAAAGCGCATTTCGTAGAAATTGTCAAAGGTTATTGTTGTGTGAGCATGCTTATCTATTTGTTCTTGTGGTGTGGCTATATATAAGTCTCCACTCATACGAAGATGTATTATCAGTACATCTGAGCTAAGTTGGAAAATGAGAAATTTGCCACGTCTCTTCAATTTAGTAATACTCTGTCCGCAAATTCTTTGCCTGAATTCAACTGGACATGGAGTATGTATATGACGTGGCCATCCGGTGTGTACTTCTTGTATTGTACGACCTGTACAGGGAGCACGTAACTGTCGGACTCGAGTTTCCACCTCTGGTAGTTCGGGCATTATAGGTATTGCATCTAAGTCTATGAAAACACTGTTTACTAGATAGAGCTCCTCGGCCAGGACTTGAACCTGGAACCAATCGGTTAACAGCCGATCGCTCTGCCAATTGAGCTACCGAGGAATGCTTGGCGATTATAGCTGGCGTATTAGCGCAATGTCAAGGCTTGATTGGTTGGAGGTAATTATATTAAATGGAGTTCTGCCCTAGCATGGTTGCATCTGCAACCATGCTAGGGCAGCTAATGCATATGATCGTTCCTCAGTGGAAAGTCGTGTACAGCTGAATTCCTGTTGATCTAGCATCTGTTGCCTTCCGCCCGCATCTACCCACAAATCGGCCACCAAATCCACAGCATATATTTCTGTAACAAGACCTTTTCGGGCCTTGTTACGTTACAGTACCAACCCTTTTTTGAGTAATCTAATCCAGATCGAATTTCATAAATTGAATGGTAACGATCGATATAAAACCATTCAGTGAAATAATCCCCTCGTTCGAGAATTCTGTACCTAGATCAAGTTTTTCTTGTAATTCAAATAATGCTGAATTATTATACAAGTATTTGTGTGTTTAACTAAGGTATCTATCAAACTCAGTATTGTGTCTCCGTTCAAATTCAATTTGTGGACTGTTATTGCGACCTCGATTATCATAGCTAGTCTTCTGCAATCCAGATAGCAGCATCTGCTGGTAGTTTCAGGTTTATCTTGGCACCTACCTTTGGCAATATCGATGGAGTTGGCACTTCAAAGCTAAGTTGTAATCCATCAGAGATTTTTAACTTCAAATCGATTAGTGCGCCGCGAAAAGATATTTTAGTTACTATCCCAGACAATGTGCCTTGTTCCGAAATTTGTGCACCTCGCGGTCGTATAAGTATCCGCGGGCGTTCCATGAGTTCAGGAGGTTGTTGAGACATTGGTATCAAGATATTCTCTGCAATCATTACTCCATTGTTAGTATCTACAGATTCTTTGGAGGTTTCCAGAATATTAGTTAGCCCAAGGAAACGTGCTACGAATGTAGACGCTGGGCGGGTATAAATGTCCTGAGGACAATCTATTTGTATAAGTTGGCCAGCATTCATTATTGCTACACGATCGGCTATTGTAAAGGCTTCTTCTTGGTCATGAGTAACGTAGATAACAGTTTGTTCAAGATCGGTAAGGATTTGGCGTAACTCATTCAATAATTGCTCGCGCAAGTTACGGTCAAGTGACCCTAGTGGTTCATCTAGCATTAGCAAACGTGGTTTCGGTGCAATTGTGCGTGCGAGCGCCACTCGTTGTTGTTCTCCACCAGAAAGACTCAGTACATCTCTTTCTGCCAACTCTCTCATACCAACCATACTCAGAATTGAGCGTACTTGCTTTTTGATTTCTTCTGGTTCCATTCGAAGCTGCTGTAATCCGAATGCTACATTACCAAAAACGTTGCGGTGAGGGAAAAGGGCATTGTCCTGGAACATCAGGCCGAAATTGCGAAGATGTGCTGGGATACTGTTTAGTGAGATACCATCCCATCTAATATTACCTGTGTCAGGTGCTGTCAGACCACCTGTTATACTCAAAAGTGTAGATTTTCCACAGCCACTTGGGCCTAGTAGGGCAACAATTTCCCCTTTATCTACAGAGAATGAAATCTTATTCAGAGCCTCTATATTACCGAATGATTTTGAAACATCAATTATTTCGAGCATTGTTTATACTTTACAATTAGAATTCTGATATTGCGTTTGGGCGAATTGCTTCTATACAAAATATACTTACTCCGCAAAAGCCCATTAGAATTGTGCTTAAAGCCATAGCCTGGCCGTAATTCAGAGCTCCAGGTAGTGAAAGATAGCGGTATATTGCCATTGGTACCGTGGTAAATTCAGGCCGAGATAGAAGAATAGTTGCTCCAAACTCACCTATTGAAATTGTGAATGCAAAAGCACCAGCCACTAATATTGCTCGCCCAATGATTGGTAGGTCTATTTTGCGCCAAACTTGTATTGGGTTTCCACCAAGCATAGCAGCTGCTTGTCGTAATTGCGGATTGATTAGTGTCCACGAGGGAAGCAGGCTACGGATTACAAATGGAAAAGCCACTAGAGTGTGAGCTAGTGGGACTAGTAGTGAAGATGTGCGCATGTTGAATGGGGCTCGACTAAATACTAGCAAGAAGCCAAGCCCTAAGGTTACTGCAGATGTTCCTAGTGGCAGCATTAGGATAGGTTCCAGCATCTGACCCAGTTTAGTTTGACGT
>DCAJ01000052.1:11393-27967 GCA_002311455.1 Anaerolineales bacterium UBA1136
AGGTAGTCCTATTGCTAAAGCACCTATCATTGTAATTAATGCATTTCTTAGAGAAAATAGAATTGTTTCAATAGGAGTTACGAAAAAGATTGATTGTCTTCTGTTGACAAAAAGTTCACGATAATATCTTAGTGTAAAACCTGTGCTTATATTCTCACGTTCTCCACGGTCAGGTTCAACCTTGAACACAGAGCTGAACGCTAAAGTCATCAAAGGTACTACCAATACAGTAATGATAATTATGATGAGGATAGCGATAGCTATACGCGTTTTCCAGTTAAGCTGCCGCTTGCTTGTTGCTGGCAAGCGATTTATTTTCAAATGACGGTGGGTCTTGCGAGAAAGACGAGTGTACAACACAGTTAATCCCAATGTGCATATGAGTTGTATCAAAGATAATATGGCTGCCATTCTCAGGTCGAAGAAATTAATTGTTTGTCGATAAATTGCTACCTCGAGTGTTGAGAATCTGGGTCCCCCTAGTATTAATATCACTCCGAAAGATGTGAAGTCAAATATGAATACCAAGAGAGCAGCAGAAACAATTGCTGGTGTTAGGAGTGGCAAAGTGATTCTTGCAAAAGCTCTCAAACGAGTGGCACCCAGACTTCGAGCCGCCTGGACCAGTCTTGGATCCATGATTGTCCAATAATCACCTACAAGTCTTAGTATTATCGTCGTGTTGTAGAAGATGTGCGCTATTAGGATTCCCCATAGGGTGTGGGTGAGCATTAGTGGAGGGGTTTCCAAGTGTAACCAGTGCATTAGTGCATTGTTTGCCCATCCGTTCGGACCAAGCATTGATGTGAAAATCGCAGCCACTACAACAGTGGGTAGCACAAAAGGGATGGCTGTGATAGCTCGTAGGAGTCTTTTGCCCCAGAAATTATAGTGTGCTAAAAGGTATGCACCTGGAAGCCCGATAGCTAGTGTGAGTATTGTGGATAGTGTTGCTTGCCATATGGTAAACCACAGAGTCTTAACCACATAGGGTTGTCTTACAAGTTCTAACAGTTGTAAGTCACTGTATCCAGTTGATAGACTTTTCCCAAGGATTGTTACCAGTGGATAGAAATAGAATAGAGCTAGGAACGCCAGCGGCACAAGCCACAAAAGAATGTATTTTTCGGGAAGAATATTGGTGGATTTATTTTTCAATTTGATCAATTCAACATTAGGGTACTCCAGGATTTGATCCAATTTCCCCGGTGAGCATCGATGTCTTCTGGAGATACGAAAGATGGATTGTTTGCTAACTGTGCATGTTGAGTGAACTCGAATGGTAATTCAGCATCCGGGTTTACAGGAAACATAAACATTTGCATTGGTATATCTTCTTGGAAAGTTTTGCTGAGCATGAAATCAATCCAAGCTTCTGCTAATGCACGATTGTTAGTGCCATTTAATATGCCAACGAATTCTATTTGTCGAAAGCAAGTCTCATTCGCTACTATGCTACCAGTCGGTGCTTCTTCAATAGGTTTATCCGCAAATATCACTTCAGCGGGAGGACTGGAAGCATAAGATACAACTAGAGGATAATTTCCGTTCCCGCTGCTGCCACTAAATTCAGTGTAGTAAGCTGTTTCCCAATCTTCCACGACTTTGACACCATTGTTTTTTAGATCAGCCCAGAACTCCAGATATCCTTCTGGGCCAAAATGTCCTATAGTAGCTAAAAGAAAGGCCAATCCAGGCGAAGAGGCTGCTGGATTCTGAACTACTAGCAAGTTAGCATAATCAGGATTTGTTAGACTTTGCAGGGAGTTGGGTATTTCTATACTATTATCGTTAAAGTATGACTTATCGTAGTTAAGGCATACATCTCCGTAATCAATTGGAGTAACATGCTGTTTTGTATCTAACAAGAATTGGTTTGGTACATTAGATGTAAGAGGAGATTCATATTTCTCCAGAATGTTAGCATCTAGTGCTCTGGTTAGTAGGGTATTATCAATACCGTAGAGAACATCGGCTAGAGGATTAGTCTTATTCAAGATCGCTAAATTAACTGTTGTACTTGCATCTCCTGAAGTCAATATATTTACTTTGGCATTATACCGATCCTGAAAATTAGAAATCACTTCCTCAGATACAGCAAAAGAATCATGTGTCATTATTGTTATGGTCTGGTCCCCTTGTGTTTTAGGTGTTGCGTTACTACATGACGTTACAGAGAATGCACAGACAAATACTACGCATGCAATTTTGCTTTTTGCGATTATATTCATTTATTACTCCTAATAACTATACAGATTAATAGTCCTTCTTTGATTGTGATTGTGGCTTGCTTTGAATTGAGTGTATTGCTGAGACTCAATGTTGCTCCGAAAACTAGCTCATTGTCATCCAATTTGTATTCTAGACCAGAGGTAGTTACCCCAACAACAGTATTGCGTACCGGAATTAACGAGACTGTGTCTCCTGGGGTTCCATTGATTACGTGTGTATCGCCAGTACGTATTAGATCGATCTCTTGATTACAATCTATGATACGTATACGTGCTGATGCGAATCTAGTTGACGCAAGTAGCATTATGTTTCCCAAAGTATGATCCCAGCGTCCTCCTAGTGCAGACAAGACGATGATTTCTTTTACACCTTTTTTAATGGCAAAGCCAATCGCAAGTTCTAGGTCTGTTTCGTTTTTCCGAACTGGATGAGTTAATACTTCGGTCCCGAGTGAGACCAATTCTTGTAGTTCAGACTGTGAAATCGAGTCTAGATCACCAATTATTACTTGTGGAGCATAACCGGCGTCTAGGCAGTGTCTTCCTCCCCCATCTGCCGCTACAAGTAAGTCGTCTGAACAAATAATTGAATTGAGATCACTCTGGATAGGTTTGTTGCTATTAGCGACTATTATGGCTCGTTCAGATGCTGGCATATAAGATCACCTTAAATAAATTACGCCCCTCAGACTTATTATTGAGAGGCGTTTAAAGACGATTTGTTATCCCTTCGCCGGCATTATCCGGATCAGGTTCTGTGGGTCGCAGGATAGTATCTGCCTCTCAGCCCGGTTGATCAGACTCCCCAGTTGTTGTTGAGAAAAGTGTATCAGCTGTGCACTGTAGTGTCAATCGGTTGTCCTACGTCACCACGCCGCATATAATATCCTATCAAAATGGTTTCCTCCATGTCTGAGACATTATATCTTATTGATGGTCATGCTTTAGCCTATCGCACTTATTTTGCCCTAACAGGATCAGGGTTTCAGGGTAGTTCTCGTAGTGGAGAGCCTACTGCCGCTGTATTTGGATTTACATCAGTGCTGATGCGACTAATTGAAAAAGAATCGCCTGACTATCTTGCCGTCAGTTTTGATGTGGGCAAGACTTTTCGTGATGAAATATTTCCGGACTACAAGGCTACAAGGGAAAAAATGCCAGATGATCTACGACCACAGATTGAGCGCATTCAGGAAGTCGTCGCTGCTTTTAATATACCCGTCTTTGTGAAAGAAGGTTATGAGGCTGATGATGTTTTGGGATCACTTAGTCGAATTGCTGCTAAGGAACAGGTGCAAGTAGTGATAGTGACTGGTGATCGCGATTTGTTGCAGCTGGTGAACAAGGATGTATCAGTGAGTCTTCCTGGACAAAGTCTTGCTGACGCAAAACTTTATACTCCTAGTGATGTTGCCCAGAAATTTGGAGTTACCCCGGACCAATTCGTGGATTACAAGTCATTGGTGGGTGATAAGTCAGATAATATTCCCGGAGTTGCAGGTGTTGGTGATAAAACTGCTAGACGGCTTTTGCAGCAGTATTTAACTTTGGACAATATATATGCTAATCTAGAGCAAATTGAACCCCGTTACCAAAAAAAGCTGGCTGTCGGCAAAGATAATGCTTTCCTATCTAAAAAACTTGCTGCCATAGTTACTGATCTAGACTTAGATTTTGATCTTGATGCCTGTTGTGCTCCGGCACACGGAAATTTTGATGTCACAAAAGTGGAACAATTATTTCGTGATCTCGAATTTCGATCGCATCTCAAGCGAGTTTCGGTGTTGGGTAAGGATCCTGTTTCAGAGGCAGAAACAGATGATCGTCAATTGAGTTTGTTCTTTGGTGCAAGCGATGACAAACGACCTGGTCATGACATGACATTCTCTGGTTATACTGACACTATAGTTGTGGATACCATGGAAGGATTAGACAGCCTAACAGAAGAGCTTTCTAAAGCCCAAGTAATTGCTTTTGATACAGAAACTACATCAACTGATGCAATGAATGCTGAACTAGTAGGGATTTCATTATCTGTAGAGAATGGAAAAGCTTTTTATATCCCAGTAGGACATGAGTCGGCTATGGCTCCAGATGGTCAACTCGAATTGAAGCAGGTTTTGGAGGCACTGTCCGGGTCATTATGTGATCAATCGATTAAGAAAGTAGCTCACAATGCTAAGTATGATTATGTAATACTAAAAAGACTTGGGCTTGTTGTTAATCCTATCAGCTCTGATACGATGTTGTCCGAGTGGATTTCTGATCCAAACTCCCGTAACAAGGCATTAAAGAATTTGTCACTAGTGCGTTTGGGAGTAGAAATGCAGGGAATTGAAGATTTAATTGGTAAGGGTAAAAATCAAAAAACCATGTCTGCTGTACCAGTTGAAAAAGCAGCTGCCTACGCAGCGGCTGATGCAGACATGACATTGCGTCTGTTTCCCATGTTATATGCGGAATTACAAGAAAGTGACGCAATAGACTTGCTGAAAATGGAGCTATCACTTATTCCGTTACTTGCTCAAATGGAAATGACAGGCGTGTTGCTAGACACTAGTCACCTATGTAATCTTAGTAGTGATTTGGGTACACAGATCCAATCATTAACCCGTGAGATTAAGGAGATTGTAGGGTACGATTTCAACTTGAACTCCACTCAGCAACTTTCGACTGCTCTTTTTAATCACATGGGTATATTACCTCCCCGAGGTACTCGTCGTACTGCTTCTGGTCATTATTCCACAGCAGCAGGTGTTCTATCTGGTTTGTCTGAGGACTATGAAGTAGTGCGCAAGATACTGGAGTATAGGGAGATAGCTAAACTCAAATCCACATATGTTGATGCACTACCTAAAGCAGTGAATGAAGCTACAGGCCGAGTGCACACTTCTTTCAATCAAACGGGTACAGTAACTGGCAGATTAGCCTCGTCTAATCCAAATTTGCAGAATATTCCCATACGTAGTGACATAGGTCGGCAAGTGCGCAGGGCTTTTATTGCCCCAAGCGGATCTAAGTTAGTGGCAATGGATTATTCGCAGATTGAGTTGCGTATTGCAGCACATCTCTCTGGTGACAAGTTCCTAACGAACGCGTTTCAGGACGGTGTTGATATCCATTCGTCCACCGCATCGGCTGTTTTTGGAGTTGCTTTGGATGATGTTACTTCGGAACAACGCAGACAGGCAAAGGCAGTTAATTTCGGTTTGCTTTATGGAATGGGGCCTTATAGTTTGGCGCGATCCACCGATGTCACCCTAGGTGAGGCGGAAGAGTTTATAGAGACATATTTCCAGCGTTTGCCAGGGGTAAAAAGATATCTAGATGACATACGAGAGAGCGTCAAGCACGATGGTTTTGTGCAGACTCTAATGGGACGCAGACGCTATTTTCCATTACTAAAATCAGAAGGTGTTGGAGATCAGGCTGCTCGTGCTCGTGCTGAAAGGGAGGCTATAAATGCTCCAATCCAAGGTGCCGCTGCTGACATAATTAAGGTAGCTATGATTGAAGTTGGGCAACTTCTTCAAGGTAGTATGCCAAACGTGCGCCTATTGTTACAGGTTCATGATGAACTACTTTTTGAGTGTATTGATGGCGAAGTGGAAGAACTAGTGCAGATGGTTCGTCCGATCATGGAATCTGCCTACAAGTTGTCAGTGCCTCTCAAGGTTGATGTTAGTACGGGGCAGAATTGGGAGCAAATGCAAGCCCTGAGTACTACATAATATCCATTCAATGAATACATGGCTTCCAATAGCAGCTGGGATCCTAGCGGTATTTTTCTGGGCTATTTCATTTGTTGCCATTAAGATCGCCTTGCTTGAAATGAGACCGGAGACCATGATTTTCTTGAGACAGTTATTAGGCACTATCACTGTCGCTATTATTGTTGGACTGCGCGGTCGATGGGAACTTCCTGCACGTAGTGATCTTCTTCGTATATTACTTGCGAGCTTTGTTGGGATAGTACTGCATCAATGGCTGCAGGCACAAGGTATGATTACTACGACTGCTATAGCATCCTCTTGGCTTTCAGCACTTGCTCCTATTCTATTGCTTTTATGAGTTGGGTCTGGCTGCGTGAACAATTTGTACTTACTCAAGCAGTGTGGTTGCTGATAGCAGGATTAGGAGCTGTACTAGTAGCGTCTGGAAATTGGCAGGCAATGTTTCAGGGTAGTTTTGGCGGAGTAGGTGCCTTATTAGTACTTGCTAGTGCGTTTGTATGGGCCTTGTATTCAATCATGCTAAAGCGATTGATGTATAACAGTAATAACAGTAGCCCAGGCATGACTACCCTCACTGTGCTGTTGTTAGGTTTGTTGATGCTAATACCGATATTTTTCTATAGTGACGGTTGGATGGATATGTACGACATTAGTTTTTCAGGCTGGATTTCAGTGATTGTTTTAGGGGTGGGCAGTACTGGTCTGGCTTCGTTACTCTACAACTATTCGCTTAAGCATGTTTCTGGAACTGTAGTGGCATCATTTCAATATCCTGAACCGCTAATAACTGTAGCGGTTGCTAGTTTGTTACTGCAGGAGACTGTCACATTAGCTATGGCTATCGGCGGTCTATTAATATTGCTTGGGGCTTGGCGTATACAGCGTACAGATGTATACGCCAATAACTAGGAATTTCAATTTTGAATTCTGGCAAATTCAGCCATAGTTAACACTGTAGCAGCCCAGATATAGTTCTGAGCATGGCTAGGTGCTCCTGTCTCCGAATCGTAAAACTCCCAGAAGTTTTCTGATCCTGCATTACTTAGTTTGTCAACCAGAGGACGTGTTATACGCTGCGCTTCATTTATGAAGCTATAATCCACTAGACCTTTTATCACTAGAGTAGTAAGGCTTGGCCACATTCCGCCTTGCCAGCGACGAGCACTTCCATAACCCTGTTCTCTTTTTCCTAGTGAAGGTAATCCAAATCCAGAGTGGAAATCGCCTTCAGGCCCTAAGTGCCTAATTACCATCCTCTGCGCCTGGTTGACTGAAGGTACTCCTGCAAAAAGTGGCATCAGTCCACCAATATCACGTACTCGTACCTGACCCCCACGTCGGGATATTCCATAATAGAAGCTGTCTTCTGCATTCCACATTAGACTGTTCATTAGATTTGACAGATGAGAAGCACGAACATTGAAAATCTCCGCGCGATTGTCTCCGAGCTCTTTTGCTATTTCATAGAGTGCGCGATCATTAGCCACTAAGTAGGCATTTAGGTCCACTGGGCACTGGTTTTCCGCACCATTGGTTGAAGTCCAGGTTATTAACTTAGCATCGTCTCGTACAGATTCCCAATGATTTTTCCAGAAGAACATTCCCTGGCATTGGTTGTGATCACGGCGATTAGAGCGCAACCACCACCAATCATCATTTCTAGCACCAGCCTCAAGAGAATCCCTGAGAAAGTTTGTGTCTCCGCAGCTTCTATATATTTGTAATGCTTCCCATGCGAGCACTGGCAAGGTTATGTTGGTATTTGTTATGGTTCCAGGACCTGTATCCGCAGTCACCAAATATGGAAAGCCACCATCTGAATTCTGGGCGTAATAGAAGGATCGCAACATACCCTCTGCTTCTGAGCATTTGCCTAAACTAGCATATGCGAGTGAAGCAAGATTTTCGTGTCCGTGGTTGCGAATAGACTGAAACCAATATTTTCTGGGTTCGCCGTCTGCTAGAGGAGTGAATGAATAGTAGACCCGATCCCCGATTATTTTCTGGATAAAAGGCTTTTCTAGAAATGTACCTACGGCTTTACGTATGCTTGTAGCAGATATAACTACAGATTTTGCTTCTGTTAGAGTACTTAGGTTGTTGCCTGGAATATTAATAAGTTGTCCTATCCATATAAGGTTTGCGTCTGAGATTTTGTTGTATTCGATCAATATTGTTGCTGTGGTACCGTAACGTGCAGCTATTGTCGATAGGTTATCTCCAGGTTGTACTACATGTACTACCTCACCTGTAGCAAAAGCCTGTTGCGGTGCTAAAAATAGGTTTGCCACTATTAGCACCATTGCTGATGTACGCAGACTTATTCTCACATGAGCCTTTGTGGTTTTCATAGTTGTAATCTTTGCCTATAATAATCTATGTGTTATTGCGTGAGATATCACTTCCACATTAATCGTATCTAATAGTAGTCTTGCAATGGCTTTACCTAAATTGTATCTGAAGATCTGTCATACCTATAATGCTCCAAGTATATTTCTACTGTGGTGACCAAGAAAATCATTACGACTGGTCCATATATCACACCTAAGAATCCAAAAAGTCTTAGTCCTCCAAGAGCTCCAATTAATACCAGAGCAGGATTGAGGCTAGCTTCCTTGGGTACAAGCATCGGTCTTAGAAATGTATCTATATTGCTGACTACTACCAGGCCTCCTATTAATACCAGCAGTCCTTGCCATACGCTACCAAAAGCGATTAGTGTAATGCCCGCTGGAATCGTGATCACATTTACCCCAAGCGGTAATAGTGCGAATACCATACATAGTAAAGTCCAAAAAGCTATGTATGGTACTCCGCCAATTGCCAGAAAAATTCCAGCTGCAACTCCCTGAGCTAGCGCAATCACAAGGACACCACGTACCATGGCGCGCGCCATGGTTGTGATACGCTGAATATATTTTTGGTCAAGCTGATCGTCTAGCGGGCTAAGATCCTTTACTATTTGGAAAGCTCTTGGTGTGTTAGGTAGTAAAGTAATAAGCACAGAGATAAAAACGATTGCTTGAGTTATCAACTGGATTGATGAGCTGCCAATGCTAAGAGCATTGTTTGCAATGTATGTACTCATTGGTCCTACAGTTTTTTGCACGCTATCTATAAGTGCTTTCTCGGTGATCTGATAATCAACTAGTGGTATAGAACTTAGCAGCATGTTGGTCTGTGAGATTAGATTCAGTAAAATAGTATTATTGCCGGTGACAAGTCTGCTGACGTCCTGAGTAAATTGTAGAGACTGCTTGATTGTAATATTGGCGACTAGCAATACTGGTGCAAGTAGACTTATAGACAGTGCTAGCATAGTAAGCGTTATAGCTAGAAACTTGTATCCACGGCACCATCGGAGGCATCGCAGGTAGAGAGGGCGATACATAATCGCTGTCAAAATTGAGAGTACTATACTGGAAAGGTAAGGACGGATGGTGACATAAGTTAGGTAACCCGCTAGTATTACGACTAGATAGAAAAAAGTGCGCGTTCTACTGGTAATTATGCTCATGGCGACATTAGTATACGTCACATGCCACTTTTTTTCAGAAATTGTTCCAACTGTTAGTTGTACTATTATCTACAACCATTTTGTGATGCTCTCCAGAGTGCGGTCATCTTATCCACCGGAAAAAGCACAGTGCTATCCGCTTGAGTAATGTCGGTTGCCGTCCTTACTCTGAAGTTAATATCTGCTCCCTCGTTAAGTACCCAGGTGACAGTGTTGCCTTGCGATATAAGAGTACCATCCCATATACTGTAGTTGCCTTCAGAGTCGTACTTAAGGTTAACTTTTTTCCCGTTATTGAGAATTCGGTGTGCATATCGTTCTGGGCCAATTAGTAGTTCTATGTTCTCAAATGAGGATAAATATACTCCGTCGTTAGGTTCACTTGTAGTCAACCTAATTATGTATCCGCCGTCTTCTGCGAACTGTCTTTCAACAGATATTACATCAAGTGAAGGCTTTAGTTCACCTATATCCCCAGCAGGGTCGTAGATAGTCTGGCTTAGAACAACTCCATCTTCTGTGCGAATCTCTGAGGTGTCAGTGTGACTGTCATATAGCATGTTGCTCTCTGGTTTGAGTGCGGAAGATAGACGCAGTATCTCTGGTAGGTTATTGCTATGCACAATTAGTAAGCGACGGATACCACTTGTGAGATTAACAGGACCTTGTATTGTGATCTGACCCCCTCGAGTTGCAATTTTCTGCCTCTCTTCTCCTGAGACCCAATCGAATCGATAGACAGCCGCCTCGTCATTTAATCCAGTTACTTCATTTAAAACTGGAAACACACAGATGTCAGAGATTTTCATTGGCATTGGAGTGGATGTTGCTTCTGAGGCGATTGGTGTTGTGATAGCTGTTCCGAAAAGTGTGGGAGTTGGTTCTCCTACAGAATTTTCATTGAACACATTTCCTGGATTTATTTGGCAGCTTATAATACTGAGAGTTCCGACAATTCCGAGCAAAAATTTACTTGCTGCTTTACACATATATGTCATGACCTACTATATATTTTACAAGCAATAATCTTATGCGCCTTATCTAACTTGCTCAGATGAATGTTGCAACACAACGAACACAATATCCTGTGGTTTTATGTATGCGGATTGGCTAATAGTGTATCCGTCGAATTCAGACTCCACTGTACATTTCATCTCCGGAATATCACTGAATACGAAATTCTCACTAAGATCATCATCGGGTGGAGTCCACTGATTCCAATAAGTTTGTACCCAACGTATACCATTGTCAGCACAGGTAATTCTTACCACATGTCCCGGTATGAAGAGTCCATTTTTATCAAGTATGCGTCCAGCAACAACACCAGTGCCTGGTAGTGGCGAGTACCACAATTCTGGGTTACGAGTTGTCATGTAATTTCTGGGATCGTCAATTCGTATTTCAAGGTGTAGATGTGGTGCTAAGGCTGCACCTGATTGGCCTACTTTGCCAATGATGTCTCCTGCCAAAATTTTTTCTCCATTTTCTACATCTATTGCACTTAGGTGCGCATATAGTGCATAAATCTCTCTTCCATTCCATTTTTGATCTAGGCTCAATACTATCAGATTGCCATAGAATTCATTTCTAAACCCAAAGAGTTCAGTGTTATCGTTTCCTGCATATGTTACTGTTCCATTGCCAATAGCTGCCACCGGAGATCCTTCATCGTTTGCTAAGTCAACACCTAGGTGGGGAGCCAACAGTCCGCTCCAAGTCATACCATAACGGTAGTTTGAAACTGGATAATTATTACCGTCTTGCATTGGACGTCCAAAAAACAGGTGTGTTTCACTTGTAACATCATGTCTTGGCAGCGGTAGTTGCTCTGGTTGCGCTTTTGGTACTACAGGAGTTCGAGTTGGTGTAACTGTAGGTGTGGGGGTAGAAGTATAGGTTTGTATAGGCGTTGGTTGTTTGGTCTCCGTAGGAGCTTGTGTAATAGTAGTAGTACGTTGTGGTGGTAATGGGGGTGGTAGGGTTTTTTCATAGGATCTAATAGTCGCTGGCATCAATGTTTCAGTATTATTAATGTTTTTGTCTTGATTTTGGTAACCGCAAGCGTAAAGGATATGTAGCAGTACTAAATAATATAATGTCGTGTTGTTCCATCTTTGCACAATACGCTTTATTGTTTTGGTGTAGGTGTTGCAATTGGTGTAGGAGTCCATGTTGCAGGCGGATTAACATTTACGAATTCTATCCAATTTAATTTATCGGGCACTATAGTGACGTTTTTCCTTTGGATACTGCTTTCCGTATTTATTCCGACAGTATATATGCCCGGAGGCAAATCAGCTAATACAAAATTTTCACCTAGCAACTCATCTGGATTTACTGCTCCATCAGCATAGGTGGTTAAGTAGCGTCGCACAGGATTAATTTCTTGCTCGTATAATTGCTTTGAGGTCACAGTGATATTTACTAATGGAACCAGTCTGCCCCGGTTATCTGTGATTCTACCAGCTAGTGTACCCCAGTCTGGGTATGGCCGTAGCCACAATTCCGGGTTTCTTGTTGAGCTATAATCATTGTGTCCAACTCGTACTTCCATATGTAGGTGACTACCACCTTTAGCTACTCCTGCTCCTCCTACAGTTCCTAGTAGGGTCCCCTCTTCGACTGTTTGTCCTTTCGATACTAGAATAGTGTTAAGATGACCATAGAGGACAAATACTGGTTGGTGCAGAAAATGATCAAACGCACGGACAACTATGACTCTACCGTAAAAATCCTTTATAGAGCCTAATTTAGTGTAATAGTCCCTTCCTGCAAAAATCACCCTTCCAGACATTGTAGAGTTGATTGGCGTATCCAAGAAGTTAACAAAGTCCACACCATGATGAACCCTTAATGTGCCTACCTGTGTCGATCCGTATCTATATGTTGGTATTACGTAATCATTGTATTCAGGTGAGATTGGACGGTGGAGCCAGAAATGAGGTGCCGGGAGGTCAGAAATCGGCAAATAGGTAGGTACTATAGTATTTGTGGCGCCAGGAACCCGAGTTGGAAACATTGTAGGCGTGGGAGTATTAGTTGGTGTGGAGGTTGAGGTATTCGTATAAGTTGAAGTTGGCGTCATTGTAATAGTACTTGTTGGACTGATTGTTGCTGTAAGAGTAACAGTGTTGGTAAATGTGGCACTAGCATAGCTCACTTCAGGAGGACGAAGAGTTAAGTTTGGTTGCAACACAGGTTGGCTGCAAGATGCACACATCAAAATAAATAGTGCAAGAACTACTTTGTACCAGTTTGGTCTCATTGATGGTAATTGGAGTTTACTTATGTCAGAATCTGAATGACGCACGTGAGTAACACGAAAATCCTACAAATACTATCGGATTATTTCCGGTAGTATTTGTATAATTATACACTTAGTACTGCGGTAGAATATCAATTTATGAATTGTAAGTGGTTGTTTTTGGTAATTGGGTGGCACTATCGGAAATCTTACTTTCGTTGTAAGGCTTATATACCGATAGTAGTGTTTGTATTAATGGTGGCAGCGAGCATTGCTTGCGTACGACAAGAAGTTAATAATGCTGCAAGTATAGATGGGCGAGTTACTCCTGTAGGTGATAACGAGAATGTTCCTTGGACTTTGCCTGGAACTTATATGCCAGGTAACGTCCGCGAGATTGTTTATTCTACTGTGGTTGTGACTGGTACACCTACTCCTGATGCTACTCGTCCTGCTCAAGCAGTGCAGACGGAAAAGAGTTATGAAGTGCAGGCCGGTGATACTCTGAGTGCAATAGCGCGTATGTACAAGGTGTCTATTGGTGCACTAAGGGAAGCGAACAATTTGGATTCGAGCGACATGTTGGTATTAGGACAACTCTTGGAAATACCAGACAACTACCTTGCACTAGGACCCAATCACAAGCTTATTCCTGACTCGGAACTGGTGTATGGTCCTGGTCAAATAGGTTTTGACATAGAAGTGTTTTTAGGTAGCTGGGATGGTTATCTGAATACGGTTAGTGAAACAGATCATCGTGGAATCACTCGCAATGGTGCCGAAATTGTTACTTATGTAGCTCAGAACTACTCAGTCAACCCTCGCTTACTGCTTGCTATTTTAGAGCAACAGACTGGTTGGGTTGTGGGATCAAATGCAGGCGATGTTTCGCAGGCATATCCCTTCGGATATGTTAAGTCTGGATACAAAGGACTGCTAAGACAATTATCTTGGGCGGCTGATATGCTGAATTATGGTTTTTATGGGTGGAGAGAGGAATCTTTGCATGTGCTAGATTTGATGGATGGATCACAATTAGCATTGGCGGCAGGTCTAAATGCTGGCACAGTAGGTTTGCAATTTTATTTTAGTCAGATGTACTCTTCTGATGTTTGGCATACGATTGTTGTTGAGGGAGGTTTTGATAGTCTTTACACTGAAATGTTCGGCAATGCATTTGGGTATGCCTATGAACCATTGTTACCTACATATATGGAGCAGCCTGTTTTGGAATGGCCATGGGATACACAGGAAGTATGGTATTTTACAGGGGGCCCCCATGGAGGTTGGGACTCCGGAAGTGCCTGGGCGGGAATAGATTTTGGTCCACCCAACATTGCGCATGGATGCCAACCTGCTCCATCGTGGATTCGTGCTTCTGCCGACGGCCAAGTAGTACGTGCCTCAGAGGGTGCAGTCGTGCAGGATTTTGATGGTGATGGGTATGAGCAAACGGGTTGGATCTTATTGTATATGCATATTGATGCTACAGACAGAGTATCAGTAGGCCAGACTTTACGTACAGGCGACTTGATTGGCCATCCATCTTGTGAGGGAGGTTATTCTAGTGCTACACACCTACACTTTGCTCGAAAATATAATGGGGTGTGGATCGCAGCGGATAATCCGGAAGCACCGTTTAATATAGACGGTTGGTTGGTTGAATCAGCGAACAGAGAGTATGATGGATGGCTCGTTAAGGACGATAAGTGGATAGAGGCTTGGTATGGCCCAGGAAGCATTAATTCAATAATGGTATCTCCCTGACAAATATGCCGCGTAAATATATTAGTAAAGAACCGGATGATATAAGGTTTATGTTTGACCTTATTGCTAAACGCTATAACCTTATGAACAGTCTAATGACGTTTGGGTATGACAAGTATTGGCGTCGCACTTTGATCAATAAGATTAGATTGCCGGACGCAGGACGTGTACTAGACATAGGTACAGGTACAGGAGATATTCCGTTAGAGATTTTATCTAGTCAGACTGACTTGATGTGTGTGGGCGCAGATTTTTCTGAGAACATGTTGAATGTAGCCCGTACTAGCAGAAACTCAGATCGCGTTTGTTGGTTGGCCACTGACTCGCTTAATTTGTCGTTCCCAAAGGATAGTTTTGATGTGGTAACATCTGCATTTCTAATGCGCAATGTGGCCAATTTAAAATTGGCATTCAAAGAACAGTATCGTGTACTAACCGCGGGTGGCAGCTTGTTATGTTTGGATACTAGTCCATCCCGAAAAATATGGCAGAGATTAATACTTAAGCCATATTTTTTTGGTGTGATTCCAATTCTAGGTCAATTAATTTCTGGTCATGGTATGGCTTACAAATATTTCTCAGAATCGACGGCTGGCTTCTTGCCAGCGGAGGATTTAGCAAAATTGATTTCTGGTGTAGGTTTTAGAAATGTAGGTTTTAGTCATATTATGTTGGGGTCCGTAGCATTTCATTGGGGTATAAAATGAAGCAGCATTCTGATAAAGCTGCTGCAAGGGGAGAGCCTTCCTATGTATGGAGGCAAGGTCAGCAACGACGTTTACATATGATGTTATCTGCACTACCCTTGCATTCCGGTAGTCGTGTCTTAGTTGATGGATGTGGGTTGGGTCTGTATGCACGTAAATTGAGTCAATTTTGTGGAAGTGTGCATGGGCTTGATATTGAAATATCACGTTTGGCATCTTCTGTTGTTGATCCAGACCTTTTGGTTGCTGGGCAGTGTGAAAATCTGCCATATGCGGATGGGTGTTTCGATTATGTGATTTCTCATGAAGTTCTAGAACATGTTCAAGATGACAGCATGGCAGCTAGTGAAATTGTGCGTGTTTTAAGGCTGCCGGATAGAGCAAACGACATCTTAGGAGGGAGAGCTGTAATTTTTGTTCCGAACCGGTGGTATCCTGTGGAAACACACGGAATTTATTGGCGAGACAAATACCATTTTGGAAATGTACCTCTAATCAATTATCTACCCAATGTGTTGCGCGATAGTCTGGTGCCACATGTGCGTGCTTACATGCCTTCTGAAATTAGAAACCTTTTTAGTGGACTGCAGGCACATATTGTTTCACATACTGTAATTTTTGGTGGCTATGACAATCTTGTATCCAAATGGCGAATTTTTGGTAAGATGATTAGGCGTGGACTTCAGGCCCTTGAAGGTACTTCTTTGAGATGGTTAGGCCTCTCACATATGATTGTGATAGAAAAGAATTTACCAGATTTAGATGTTTGAATATTTGGGCTATTTTTGATCTGCTAGTACTATAATCATACAATGCCTAATGCAATACATATTGTTCGTGATAGGCGCGCACGTCGTCGGCGTGCCAAAAGCGGCTTGCGTAGTATGCGGCCCTGGTTTGTTGGCTTATTGTTAATGGTAGTAACGATGGTATTCGCATCTGTCACTGCTGGAGCAGTGATGGCGCTGGGAGTATACTCTGAGATTGTAGTTGATTTGCCCAGCGCCAAGTCTCTAGAATTAGCATTCCAGACCTCCAGTAATCAGTTTTTCCAGACTACAAAAATTTTTGACCGTACTGGTCGGCATGTTTTGTATGAAGTAATCGATCCTCGTGCTGGAGATCGACAGTGGTTGGATATTGAACAGATACCAGTCAGGTTTCAGACCGCTACAATATCTATAGAAGACCGCACTTTTTATCAGAATTCAGGCTACGATCTTTTTGGTATGCTGAGAGCTTTAAGTGCCAACCTAAGTCGACCAGTTTGCGTATTGCGTCCCGGGGATTGTCCTGGTTTTATCCAAGGTGGGAGTACAATCACTCAACAGCTAGTAAAAAATGTAATTATTGCGCCTGGTGTGTATGCAGATA
>DCAJ01000052.1:28004-28297 GCA_002311455.1 Anaerolineales bacterium UBA1136
TGTGTATGCAGATACTAGTTATTCGCGTAAGTTGCGCGAAGTGTTAATAGCACGTGAAGCTACAAAACGTTATAGCAAGGCACAAATACTAGAGTGGTATCTGAATACTAATTTCTATGGACATCTCGCCTATGGAGTAGACGCAGCTGCAAGAGTCTATTTTGGCAAACCTGCAGTACAACTGAGTTTGTCTGAAAGTGCATTGCTAGCCTCTATTCCTCAGTCTCCGACCTTAAATCCAATTGATGCTCCGGAGTCTGCCCAAAAGCGACAGGCCCTAGTTTTAGAGGCGA
>DCAJ01000075.1:0-1816 GCA_002311455.1 Anaerolineales bacterium UBA1136
TGCTCGTACGCTTGAAACAGATAATCTTATTGTAATGAGGCGCCTAACCGCACCAAATGGTGCTGTATTATATGATATAAACAGCTCACCTGAAGAAGAGTGTGTCAACAACTTACACTTCTCTGGGTCTTGCGTCGCTGAAGGGGAGATCAATTTGCGGCTTCCTTCCAACCCCAAGTACCCGTTACTATCCGGAGATTATGAAATAGAACTATACTCTATGGGACAGCCTATTTGTGATGCAGCCACGATAATTCGAACAGACACTAGCCTAAACACTGTGTTCGCGGAACTGCTGCAGGCAATCGATATCAACATCTGGATACTAAGCACATCTGAAACGCTAACTGATTCCGGGGAACGCGACCGAATGCAAAACGAAGTACGAGAGTCTATTGATAGTTTGCTTCAACAGCAAAACGTACGGCTTGGCAAATTAAGTTTGTTTGATTCCAGTCCCGCTGACAAAGATGCATTTGCTCAAACTGATAACAGCAATCTGGCTAAACTTTGCCTGGCAACGGCTTCAAGTATAGGAACTTCTCGAGCTCTAAATGTTGCGCTAATTGATGTGTTCCAAGAGTATTATGAAATCGAAGAGGATTATTTTCCTGTGCTCGGGATGTCATCTATTCCAGGGATGATTCTTGCGAGTGAATCGCAAAACTCTTGTGTTGTTATTGGCCTGGAACAGCATGACGGTGACTATCGCTACGTAGGTGCAACCATTGTACATGAAGGATCTCACTTCATGGGGCTAACTCATACCACGGAGCCTGACGGTGTTTCTTTTGACCTGTTTGATGACACTCCAGAGTGCCGATCAGATCAATATGATCTAGATGCAAGCGGTGAAGTTGAAGAGCACGAATGCCTTGAAGTAGATAGCTCAAACTACATGTTCTGGCAAGGCAATGGTTTTATTGACAACTTCATCATTAGTGACCAACAAGCATGGGTCATACGTAGTCACCCATTGTTATACACCCAGCATCTTTACAACAAATGAGCGATTCTAGCGTACAGCACAATAAGTCACTGCCCATTATAGGCGTAGACGCAAGCCGCAGTACAGTACCACAAAGGAGCGGCACTGAGAATTACTCGCTGCAAATGATTAGAGCGCTGCTTACCGCTCCCACAAGATATCGGTGGAAGCTATATTTTAGAGACAGTCCGAGCCCAAGCCTATTTCCTAGAGCTGACTTTACAGAATCGATAGTTATGCCATCGCCGCTTATGTGGACCCACTTAAGGCTATCGACAGAATTGGTGTTAAACCCGCCCAACGTGCTTTTTGTTCCAGCTCACGTGCGTCCCATGTACTGTAAGGTACCATCGGTTGTAACTGTACACGACCTCGGATTCATACACTATCCCAATATGCATCCTCCTCTACAGCTTGCCTACTTACGATGGTCTACTAGTCATAACATAAAGGGGGCTAGTCACCTCCTGGCTGACTCTGAAGCAACAAAGCAAGACATAATCAAACATTACCATGCGGACCCAGCAAAGGTCACCGTAGTCTATCCCGGCTTTGACTCGAAACCATATGATATACGTGGCGACGATAACCACTTTCCCGACTTGCCTGAATCTTATATTCTATACGTAGGCACCCTACATCCTAGAAAGGGTCTTTCTATTCTAATCAAAACCCTTGCTCAATTGCGAGACCGCAACATCAAAATTAGCTTGGTGTGTGCTGGTCGTGATGGATGGATGATGTCTCCAATAAGAAAACAAATAGCAGAATTAGGGCTGGAGAGCATGGTGCGTTTTCTTGGGTTTGTTGCCCAAGAGAACCTACCTT
>DCAJ01000075.1:1835-9250 GCA_002311455.1 Anaerolineales bacterium UBA1136
TGCCAAATTGACAGTATTGCCATCTCTATACGAGGGCTTTGGTTATACTACGCTAGAGAGTATGGCCTCTGGAACACCCATTATATGCACAACTTCAGGTTCTCTTCCTGAAGTTGTTGGAGATGCAGCACTAACTGTGCATCCTGGCGATTCAACTTCGCTGACTGATGCGATACACACTATTCTCACAAACGAAACCTTGCGTCAAAATCTAATCGACAAAGGCTTAAAACGCTGTATGATGTTCCCATGGGCCTCTACTGCCGCCCAAACTCTTGCTATAATAGAGCAGGTCTTAAGAGCAAAATCTAGCCATGCCAGCACCACACATAACTGAGCGCCGTATCTTTCTTTCTGTTCCAGTTGACGACATCACTTACGCCGAAACACTTGAGTGGATTGAACAGAAGATACTAATTAGAGAAACCAGCCAAATATGTACGGTCAACCCCGAGTTTGTGATTACAGCCCAAAATCATCCTCGGTTCCTCTCGGTATTGCAGCGTGCTTCACTTTGCCTTCCCGACGGCCAAGGTCTACTGTGGGGAGCCCAATTACATGGAGTTCCCTTGCGAGAACGTGTGGCCGGTTCTACTCTGGTAGATTTACTCGCTGAGAAGGCAGCTTCCAAAGGGTGGAGGCTGTTTTTTCTAGGAGCAGGACCGGATGTCGCA
This sequence comes from Anaerolineales bacterium UBA1136, assembly GCA_002311455.1. Taxonomy (GTDB): domain Bacteria; phylum Chloroflexota; class Anaerolineae; order Anaerolineales; family UBA11657; genus UBA11657. The sequence goes on from DCAJ01000075.1 coordinate 2,510, forward strand.
GAGCTTGCTGCAGACACCCTTAGGTCAAAATACCATGGTCTGGCCAAAATCCATACCATGGAGGCAAGTCCGTCAATCGACGATGCTCCAAGCATCATTCAAGCCGTGCGTGACAGCAGCCCCGACATACTGCTTGTAGCTTTTGGCGCACCTGATCAAGACCTATGGATAGATCGTTACGGCCAGGATTTAGGAACGCCAATAACTATAGGGGTTGGTGGTGCTTTCGATTTTATTTCTGGTCGAGCAAAACGTGCGCCATTATCTGTTCAGCGCCTTGGATTTGAATGGCTACATCGTCTGTGGATACAGCCCTGGCGCTGGAGCCGCATGCTGGCGCTTCCAGCGTTTTCCTGGAGAATTCTTACAGAGCGCAATTCAGTGACAGCGATAAACATAGGCCCTTGAGACTTCTTAGCCACAACACGTTTTCATAAGCCCGTCTAATCGATACTAGACATGAGTCCACAAACTAAGAATGTCAATTGGGTTGGTCTCCGCGAACAGATGGTTGAAGACCAACTGCTAGCTAGAGGTATCAGTGACCCGCGCGTTGTTCAGGCAATGCGGCATGTAAAACGCCATAAATTTGTGCCTTTAGACCTATTGTCCGAAGCCTACAAAGACTTAGCCTTACCTATAGGATTAGGCCAAACAATATCGCAACCTTACATTGTTGCGTACGTCGCAGAACTGCTGGAAATTAGTTCAACTGACACGGTACTTGAGGTGGGAGCAGGATCAGGCTATCAGGCTGCCGTACTGTCACGTCTTGCAGATCGCGTAATTGCGGTTGAGTCTATCTCTGCACTAGCAAGCGCAGCACAAAACAGGATTGCTTCTATGCGAATAAACAACGTTATTGTGTTTGAAGGAGATGGAGGCATGGGCATGCCAGCGCAAGGCCCCTATGACGCTATTCTGATAAGCGCTGCCGCTCCTCAGATACCAGCCCCACTAATGGCCCAGCTCAAAACTGGAGGTAGGCTCGTGGCCCCAATAGGTTCAGCCACTAGTCAAAACATTGTTCTGTACAAACGAGTGGGGTCTTACAGCACACAAGAGAAGCTAACACCTGTCAGGTTTGTACCACTTACAGGGAAGTGGGGCTCCTAGCTTCCGATATTTGGTATTATAGGGTGTAAATTTAATTACCGACCCACGTGCATGGGCATAATTACGCTTACAAAATCGTCCCGTCCTACAGGACGAAGCACCCCAGGACTAGCTTCTCCATTGGTCTCAAGAGCCACGTTTGGTGTACCGATAACACGCAACACCTCTGTCAAGTAGCGCACATTGAATACTATATCAACTGGGTCTCCCTCTAAAGAGGATTCAATGCTTGACTCATTAGAGCCTGTCTCTGCTGCGTTTGCGCTTACTTCCAGTCTGTCTTCCCCTGGGCCCTTGCCAGACTTAACCGATAGAGTAACAGCATATGAAGCTTCTCGAGCAAATATTTGGGCTGCACGACAAGCGCCGAGAAACTTATCTGTGGACATTACAACGCGAGTCAGATACGAATCCGGAAGCAGTTGTTGATAATCCGGGAAACTACCCTCTATAAGCTGGCATACTAATTCCACGTCGTTGACACGAAAGATTACCTGACCACCACCGGGAGGTATAGTAATGCTTACAGGATCCTTATGATCTCCTATAACACGTGCAAGCTCAGCTAGACCTCTGGCAGGTATTATCACACCAATCTGGGTATCATCCGTAGTAGATAGAGACGAGCGGCACACTGCTAGCCTGAAACCATCGGCAGCCGCAAACGATAGTTGTCCTTTTTCTATCTTAACTTCCACACCGGTCAAAACTGGTCTTGAATCGTCTGTAGCCGCCACAAAAACCACTTGATCGATCATCTCACGCAAATTACTTACGTTAATCTCTAAATCGTGGTTGCCGTCAACCGATGGCAAAACAGGGAACTCGTCACTTCCTATGCACTTGATTTCGTTGGTAAACTCCGCACAAGTTACGTGCATCGTCTCAGTGCTCGCATCCAACTCAAAATCAATGCGCTCCTTCGGAAGCGTGCCTATTAAATCAATAAATGTTTTTGCAGGCAAAGTAGTTGAACCCTCTTCGTGAACTTTAGCGCCTATCCAGCACGTAATGCTCATCTCTAGGTTAGTGGCTGACAACTTGAGCCCAGATTTGTCAGTTGAAAGCAATATATTGCCTAGCACGGGCAATGTGCTCCTAGACGCTACAGCTCGGCCTACTATGCTTAGACCCTTAGTTATGTTCTCGTGAAGACAAGATACTTTCATCTATAATGCTAGCCAATCTTCGTTACCGAGGTGGCCTGTAGGCCTTTATCGCCCTCCGTCACTGTGAATTCTACTTTCTGGCCTTCATCGAGCGACTTGAAGCCCTCGCCGTTTATTTCGCTATAATGCACAAAGACGTCGTCTTCTCCCTCGCGGTCTATAAAACCATAACCCTTACCGTTGTTAAACCATTTTACCGTACCAACCTCGCGCTCTTCCATTTCACAAATCCTCCTTACCTCAATGCATGCGTCTATAACACCTTCTATACCACCTTAGTGCATGTGTGCGCTTTAACAAACAGCCTTGTAACTAGCCGTTTATTTATAATGAGCCAACCTTGTTGTCTGACTTTAGCATCTAATACACGCTAAGTCAAGCCGAAGCTTATTGTCTCTAGAGAGAAGTACATACAGGCTTCTGGGTAGTAGCATAAGTTTATAGAACAGGTTTGTTTGGCTTACGAAGCTCGGGCACGCTCCCGTTTAATTATTCCTTGTATTGCATCCACGGTATTACTCAAATCGTCTCTCCTATTAACAACAACGTAATCGAAGCTGTCTTTCATTGAATACTCCTCAAAAGCAGTTGCTATGCGCTCCTGTATAGAGTCAGAAGTTTCTGATTTCCGTGCTTCCAAGCGTGCCAGCAACTGATCTTTACTTCCTGGTGTCAGAAACAGAAGCACCGCCTCTTTATACAAAGTCTTTATAGTGGCCGCTCCCTGTACATCAACCCGCAAAACCACGTCGCGACCGGTGTCAATAGCTTTCTGTATCACTTTTCTTGTAATTCCTTTGTGTTCTCCATAAACAAGCGCGTGTTCCACAAACTTTCCTGCGGCCACCATGCGCTGAAAACCACTATGTGATACGAAATAATAGTCGCGTCCATGTATTTCGCCTTGCCGCATAGGCCTTGTTGTCGTTGTTACCACAAAGCACAGTTTTTGGTCCCGTTTAAGCAAAGCGCGCATAACGCTATCTTTACCTGCCCCTGATGGCCCAGAAATCACTACTATAAGCTGGTCCGACATCCGTTTTGTTGTAACTGGCGTCATGTTTGCGTGTCACACTCCTTACCTGATATAATCTCCTTGTTATTTCCTGCTATAGTATACGACTATGCCTAATTACGAATACAAATGCCTGACTTGCGGATGTCGAACAAACGTTCGCATGTCTTACAAGGAATACGACCGCGCAAGGCCTGAGTGTCCAGATTGTAACAGCGACGCCCTACAGCGCATAATTTCTAGTGTGCGTCTTGCTCGCTCTGAAGACTCCCGCATTGACGCACTGTCAGACCCAGCCAGTCTAGGAGGCATTGATGAAAATGACCCGAAATCCGTTGGCAGGCTTATGCGCCATATGGGAAATGAGATGGGGGAAGAAATGGGTCCAGAGTTTGATGAGATGGTAGGCAGGCTAGAAGCAGGCGAAGATCCTGAATCTATCGAGGGTGATATGCCCGATTTATCACAAGGAGCACCGAGCATCCAGCCATAAAAACCCCTATACACTCGGTTTCTCAAGCGCTTCTAGCAACACCTTGCTTGCGACATTGAAAATCGCGTCTGCGCTCTGATTAGCATCAATGATTTTCCACCTATTAGGATTGTCTTTAGCCAAGCGCAGAAACCCACTACGAACACGCGAGTGGAATTCAATCGAATATGCGTCTAACCGATTCCATGTATCCGGAGCTTGCTTTCGCCTACGAAGACCTTCCTCCGGCAAAACATCAAGCAAAAGGGTCAAATCAGGTTGTAGTCCGGCAGTTACAAAGCCTGATATCTCCCGTAAAACATCCACATCGAGCTGGTGGCCATAGCCCTGATATGCTAAGCTAGAGTCTAGAAAACGATCGCATAACACAACCACACCAGTTTCGAGATTAGGTTTCACAACCTCTCGGACTAACTGAGCTCTAGATGCGGAGAACAGGAGAAACTCAGCTTGAGGGGCCATGCCTGTATTTCCTTGATCAAGCAAAATATCTCGCACCTGTTGACCTATAAGAGTTCCTCCTGGCTCCCGAACACAAACCATATCATACCCTTTGCTTGTCAACAGAAGCTCAAGGCGTTCACACAAAGTCGTCTTGCCGCTCCCCTCGGGGCCCTCTAAAGTAATGAACAAGCTTAGTTCCTAAACACCCTTACGTGTCGATTAGGCTCCTTTCCGTAGCTATGAGACACTAGACTAGCTCTTTTAAACAATTCATGTTGCCTGCGCCGCACACTTGCCCTCTGAGGTTTTAGATCCACGTGTTTTGCACCACTACGAACCATACCAATAGCTGCGCTCGCTTCTTCTCTGGCCACATTACTGCGTCCTCGGCCTTGTGACATATTATCACGCAAACCAAACACCTCTACCAGCAATTGTTCAATCTGATGTTGTGTGTTCGAGCGCAGGACATATATAGGAATACCTATAGATTCGGCATCGCTCACAGGAGTTTTCCGTCGTCTGTAGTGTGATTTTAGGGTTACTAACGCTTGAGCTTCTTGCAATTCATCGACGACTCTTAATGGCACACGTAGCCGCCGGCACGCTCGTTCTAGCCTGCGGCGACCTACCCCGTATGTATAAACCGCAACTGGTTGTATGTTCGTGTAATCTGCTGTCATGCGATTGTCCTCGAAAGAGTCATCGGTCACGTCTCCATTCCATGGCATACGCCCGAATTTCCTCGTGTCGCCCCTAGACAATGGTCTTTGGTTGACAGCTTTTTCTTTTCTGAATCCCCCGTCGTGAGTACGGTAACGAAGCTCTGGTCTAATTTGTTCTCCTCGCAAAAGCCTATCAACCGAATCGGCCACATTGACATGTACGTTCAATTGGTCCCGCTCGAGTATTTCTATCAACAAATCAAAAGTGGGTGGCGACCTCCTCTCCAGCACGGTCTTTTGTGTTCCCCGTCTACGAGCCTCCTCATCAGACAGTGTTACCGATTCTATACCGCCAACCAAATCAGCGAGCGTAGGGTTCAACATCAGATTATCAAGAGTGTTTCCATGAGCAGTGCCAATAAGTTGCACTCCTCGCTCCGCAATAGTGCGCGCCGCAAGCGCTTCTGCCTCTCTGCCTATCTCGTCGATAACTATGATTTCTGGGTTGTGATTCTCTACTGCCTCTATCATCACCTCGTGCTGAAAAGCAGGGTCTTTTACCTGCATTCGCCTGGCCTGCCCTACTGCAGGATGTGGTATATCGCCATCACCTCCAATTTCGTTGGATGTATCAACAACTACTACGCGCCGAGTTTCCGCAAGCACACGTGCTGCCTCTCTTAACATGGTTGTTTTGCCCACCCCTGGTCTTCCTAAGAGCAAGGTGCTCTTACCAGACTCTATAACGTCCTGGATTATTTCTATTGTGCCGTACACAGCCCTGCCCACACGACAGGTAAGTCCTACCACTTCGCCTTTACGGTTAAGAATTGCTGATACGCGATGAAGTGTACGCTCTATCCCGGCACGATTATCTGCATCAAATTTACCAACTTTATCGATTACAGCGTCTATTTCAGCGGCACTCACATCCACATCAGACAGCACGACTTCTGAGTCAAGATACCGTGCAATGGGTACACGGCCAAGATCCAGTATAACCTCGAGTAGCTGGTCTTTACGCCCTACACTCTTCAGCTGGCTTGTAACCCTTTTAGGTAAAGTGTCTAACAACACATCTAAGTTGTCATAAATTTCGTATCTCAACTGACCACTTACCCTGTTTTGCCAACAAACACGTCTTGTGTCTTGGTTTCGCTAACAGGTACCGAAACATCCGAATCTGATGCAACCAGTCCTGATATTGACTTAAAATAAGGACCGTCAACACGAATTGTTGTCCTCTTTACCATAACAGCTTGCTTACTTAACAAACAAAAACCCGTATCCTCAAGAACTCCGCGCAACCACGGCTGATAACTACGAGATCTAATGTAAGCCGGTTTATCAGTCCTGCCTGCCTCAGATATAATAATTCGCGCCAAAGCATCACCAATGCCGCCGCCAACCTCAGGGCACAAATATGGCTTTACCCAGATACCTTTAGGGCCTTCGTTGACGCCGAATATCCCTACTAGGGTGCCATCTCGCCTAATCACGAATCCGCCTTCTATGTCGGCCGGCATCTCTTCCACCTGCTTAACAAAAGCAGGCACAATGCTGTTGTAAAACTTATGCATTTCTGCCCTGTCTTGTGAGCGACATTTCGTTACCGATGTCTCGGTGTTGCGCTTGATACCAGGTTTGATGCTGCTATCGATCGCTCCATATACAGCTTGTCGTGCATAAACTACAAACCCTGCGTCACGGAGAGAAGTAAACGCAGCTTTGTTCTCGCTTGCTTCCGCCGTAACGCTCCGGGAGCCATAATGCCCCGCCTCAGCAACCAATCCTTCTCCTCCAATTCCAATAGGCTAGTGGCCACATTTGGCCACTAGC
>DCAJ01000075.1:9296-14314 GCA_002311455.1 Anaerolineales bacterium UBA1136
CCACTAGCCTATTGGAATTGGGCCCAAACAGGACACACTAGCACTAGTTCCCGAAGCCCCTTTTGCTAGCTGAGCAAAAGCTGTAGGTGGTTCGCCCTCAGGACACCAAACAACAGTTGTTGCTAAGTCAAGCACACCAACAGCCCTGGCAACTATTTGCTTGACTCCCTGAGCCCCTTGGGTGTGGAGCTTCTCGCTGTCTAAATAAGCTGCGCTTTCGGCCATTCGACGTATCGGTGCTAGGTCGGTCCACTTCGCCCGCCTTATCACTAGCCACCTTCCGTCAATTTCACAAAGCAGTCCTCTTGGCAGACATATCCAAGAAATATTCGTGGAATCGATAGTCGTCGGTTAGTTCTGGGTGAAACACAGTGGCCAAAAGATTTCTCTCACGGGCAGCCACCACCTCTCCTGTCGCAAGTCTGCCCACAACATCCACCAAAGGCCCGACCTCAGTGATAGCTGGCGCCCTTATAAACACTCCTAAAAACTTGCTTGTGCCTACTCCATCATGAATGTTCTCGCTGCCAGGTGACGACGGAAATGCTGCATCGACATCAGCCTCGAAACTGTCAACTTGACGCCCAAAGGCATTGCGCTCAACCACAATGTCTATCAGCCCTAACACCGGCTGGCCATTGTCAGAGGTTTTTGACATAAAAATAGCTCCTGCACAGGTGCCCCACACAGGTCTATTGTCGCAAGCAAAATCCCTAAGAGGATCAATAAACCCATAATCGCTTGCAAGATTCCCAATTGTTGTGGATTCCCCGCCGGGTATGATAAGACTGTCTAGTCCTTCAAGTTGGTGCGGCAACCTGACTTCACGACAACTCACTCCTAAGCTGCAAAGAGTTGTTTTGTGCTCACGAAACCCCCCCTGGAGAGCAAGTACACCTGCTTCCATGCCGCAGAGAGGTGTTACCAGCCCCTGCCAGCGAACAGCTCTGTGGCGGGTATATCTTGGACCTGTCGGCCAACCATTGGTTCGCCTAAACCTTCGCTCACTTTTGCAATAATATCTGGGTTGTTGTAGTGTGTGGTAGCCTCTACAATAGCTTTTGCTCTGGTTGCGGGATCACCCGACTTGAATATGCCAGAACCCACAAAAACCCCATCTACGCCTATTTGCATCATCAAGGCCGCGTCCGCTGGAGTAGCCAAGCCCCCTGCGGCAAAGTTTACGACAGGCAAACGCCCGGTCTCATGCGTACTAACAACTAGGTCGTAAGGCGCCCTTATCTCTTTTGAGTAACTCATAAGCTCTTCTGAAGGTGTTTCTCGTAACCGGCGTATATCTCCTAACACAGAGCGGGCGTGTCTTACCGCCTCCACAACATCTCCTGTACCAGCCTCTCCTTTTGTTCGTATCATAGCCGCGCCCTCTCCGATACGCCTGAGCGCCTCGCCTAGGTTACGGCATCCACAAACAAACGGGACTGTAAACGCGTGTTTGTCAATGTGATGCTCCTCGTCCGCAGGCGTAAGAACCTCTGACTCGTCAATATAGTCAACACCTAAGGCCTGCAACACCTGCGCTTCAACAAAGTGTCCTATTCTACACTTAGCCATCACAGGAATTGTTACTGACTGCATAATTTCCTTGATCATCCCGGGGTCAGAACTACGAGCCACCCCACCGTCAACACGGATATCAGCCGGCACCCTCTCTAGAGCCATCACAGCACAAGCACCAGCCTTTTCTGCGATTACAGCCTGCTCAGGCGTAACAACATCCATAATAACTCCGCCTTTGAGCATTTCCGCGAAACCATGTTTTACGGTATCAGTTCCTGTGTTTTTGTCCATGCATCGCCTCCTTTCCCAAATAACTAATATACCTTGTGACAAATTGCTCTATTGTGCTTGTAGCAATTTTACCACGAAGAGCTAACGCGCGACGATTGATTTAGGGCTCAGGCCGCATTTCATATGAAATACTAACACTTGTGCCCCTGGTGCACACTGATACGTGCAAAACAGTTAAAGTATGTGGTATTAGTTGCTCTGTTATGTTTGTGGTAAATTTGCCACGAAGATCTAGTGTGTGCTGGTTTCTTTAGGGCTTTCGGTGTTTTGTTTCACGTGAAACAGTGCTGTGAGCCATACATAGGTGTTTCACGTGAAACAGTGCTGTGTTTAGGACCAAGCGCACACAACGACTAATTTGTTCTGTGATGATTGCGTTTGTTTTGCTGGACAAGTATAATCTTAGTATACTTATCCAGCAAAATTGTAAAACACTGGTTGAGTAACATAAAGCGCCTCGGAGGCCTAGCTATGGGCACGGAACACAACATTTTTTCTATAGTGCAGCAACAGCTAGACGAAGCTGCTGCCATACTAGAGCTTGATCATGCCACGCACCAGATGCTGCGCCAGCCGCAGCGTGAGCTACATGTGTCGTTGCCTGTGCGTATGGATGACGGGTCCACCAAGGTGTTCAGCGGATATCGTGTTCAGTACAACGACGCCCGCGGTCCCGCCAAAGGTGGTTTGCGCTTCCACCCTGATGAAACAATAGACACGGTGCGCGCTCTAGCCGCCTGGATGACGTGGAAAACAGCTGTTGTGAATGTACCGCTGGGTGGAGGCAAGGGAGGAGTTGTTTGCAGCCCGAAAGAGCTCTCTCCTGCTGAGCTTGAGCGTCTAAGTCGGGCTTATGTGCGCCAAGTTGGTAGAATAATAGGCCCCAGCAAGGATGTGCCTGCTCCTGATGTGTACACCAACCCACAGGTTATGGCTTGGATGATGGATGAGCTCTCCGCAATGCGTGGCTACAACGAGTTTGGCGCTATCACCGGCAAACCAATCCCTATTGGAGGGTCTGCTGGCCGGAGCGATGCTACCGCTCGGGGAGGTATGTATACCGTAAGAGAGGCCGCCTCAGTTTTAGGTATAAGCCTTGCCGGAGGCACCGCTGCTATACAGGGGTATGGAAACGCCGGGAGCTTCGCGCACAAGCTTGCAGAAGAGCTTCTGGGGCTGCGTGTTGTGGCTGTGTCTGACTCGAGCGGGGGTGTTTTCTCGGACAAAGGCATCGGTGTTGAAAGCGCCTCAGAACACAAACAAACCTTCGGGTCTGTTGCGGGACTACCAAACACGAGCCCGATCACCAACGAGTCGCTATTAGAGCTAGATGTTGATGTTTTGATCCCAGCTGCATTAGAAAGCGTTATTACCTCCTCTAACGCTGGGTCGATCAAGGCGTCCATTGTGGCCGAACTGGCTAACGGGCCCACAACGCCGAGCGCGGACAAAATATTACACGACAAGGGTACCTACCTGATACCTGATCTCCTCTGCAACGCAGGCGGTGTCACGGTTTCTTACTTTGAGATGGTGCAAAATTCCTACGGCTACTATTGGTCGGAGGACATGGTGCACGAGCGCCTTGACGCAAAAATAACCGATGCATTCCATCAGGTACATAACGCGTCTAAAGAGTATGGGGTCAACCATCGCGTAGCGGCTTATTTGGTGTCTGTTTCCCGAGTAGCAGAGGCTATGCGCCTGCGGGGATGGGTTTCGTAGGGAACCAGACACAAACTGCCTAACTACTCTGTGTCTGAAAAGCGCTCCTCCTGCCATACGTTGCCCCTGTTATGATATCCTGCTCTCTCCCAGAATCCAGGCTTGTCTGCTGCTAGAAACTCTAGTCCTCTAAGCCACTTGCCTCCCTTCCAAAGGTATACGTCGTCAAGGTCTGCTCTTCCCGGTATTGCTCCGCACACTCCTCTAACCGGATATCCATGCTCCGGAGCCAGCGGAACTCCCTCGAAGTGGGTTGCGAGCAGAAAGTTTTCACCCATTGCTGTTTTAATAGGAAGATTTGTTGTGTATTCCTGCTCACAGTGCTGCACAACCACAGAAGCGCTAGGCTTTGGTCTTACAAATCCTCTGTTAACAAGTGCTCTAAGACTCACTCCTCCCCAAAGTGTGTCGGTCTTGCTCCAGGCTGTAACACAGTGTATATCCATGGTGATTTCGGTTTGCGGGAGCGCGCAAAACTCCTCCCAGCTAAAACACACCTCTTCCTCTACGTCTCCAAACACTCTAAAGCCCCAGTTGTCTTTGTCAAACCCTGGGACAGCTCCATAGTGTAACACTGGAAACCTAAGGGTTAGCGACTGTCCCTGAGGAAGCCGACCTGCTTCTTTCGTTTTTTTCTCAGCGGCTAGTCTGTCGTTCATGTTTTTGGGCCGACTCTCTCCTTCTATAGTAGCGATTATAACATTGCTATTGTAACGCACGTTTATAGTTGACTGTTCTGTTTCACATGCTTATACTTTAGATTAACAAAAAAGCAATGGAAGGGAAATAATCAATGTCTGTTTACCTTACATACTATGGTCACTCAGCCTTGTCAATAAAATTCGGTGAAACAAATGTTCTAATAGACCCGTTTCTTGTGGACAACCCTTTGGCCGATGTTGATCACAACAATTTGGAGGCTGACTATATCTTAGTATCACATGGTCATGAAGATCATGTGGGAGACACAATAGCTATAGCAAAAAGGACAGGGGCTACTGTGGTTGCTAACTTTGAAATAGCCAACTGGTTTGCTTTACAAGGGCTTGAAAACGTACATCCCCAGCATATTGGAGGCGGTTTTCTTCATTCTTTCGGCTATGTAAAAATGACCCAGGCACTCCATGGATCTGCTTTGCCCGATGGTTCTTACGGCGGAAATCCATGTGGTTTTTTGATAACTACCAGTGACACAACCTTATATCTTGCCTGCGACACTGGTCTTTTTGGAGACATGAAGCTTATAGGAGACGAAGGGGTCGACGCTGCTGTCTTACCGATAGGAGACAATTTTACTATGGGACCAAAAGATGCTTTGCGCGCCGTCCAAATGATAAGCCCCACAATTGCTATTCCTGTTCACTACAACACCTGGCCTCTGATAGAACAAGACGCACTAACATGGAAACAAGCCGTGGAAAGCAACACCTCAACCAAAGTGTGTATATTAAATTCAGGTGATACAGTTTCAATATGAAACTTGT
>DCAJ01000075.1:14463-15209 GCA_002311455.1 Anaerolineales bacterium UBA1136
CCTGTATAAAAATGGAAAAGTTAATTTAACAGTAAATGTGGGGTATGAACAAAGCTTGTCGCGGTATTTACCGGCTAGGGAGATGATACAATAAAACACATCTATTGGCTTTATTGGGGAAAAGAAACTAACAACTGACAGCCTGTAACGACAGGGCGTCTTGTTCTAATTATTGTTTATGACCTTTCGAATATCGTCAGCCTTAGACTTAAAGCTGTCGTTGCAGGAGAGCATCTCGCGAGCCCTGCTGCACCCATATCTGGCGGTGCTGTGGTCCCTTCCTCCCATCAGAGCCCCAATCTCGGAGAGCGAGCACCCAGCAGTGTCTTTTAGCAGAAGCATAGCCAATTGACGAGGCACCGTTAGTCGTCTAGTCCTACTTTTGCTGCAGAGCTCACCGGCAGTAATCTTAAACTCGGTGGCTACCACCTCTATAATACGATCTGACGACACGGGGTTGGGGGCGCCCATGTAGCCAGACGCTTGTTGCACTGCTGCGGAGGCAGAAGACAGACTAGCGGGCTGACCAAGCAGACGAGAACAGGCGCTAAGGTGATGTATGGCTCCCTCCAATGCGCGCACGCTAGTTTTTATGTTTTTGGCTAAATAAGAAACAACATCTTCTGTTATGTCTAGTGACTGATCAGAGGCTTTCGACCATAGAATCTTCCTTCGGGTTTCGTTTGATGGTCTTGTAATCTGCACAACAAGACCTGCCTCTATCCTAGAGCACAGCCGATTACCTA
>DCAJ01000075.1:15251-23259 GCA_002311455.1 Anaerolineales bacterium UBA1136
ATTACCTAGTGCAGCTAGAGATTTTAAAGAAAGGTTGCTAGTCAGAACAACCTGACAGTTACGTGTATGTAGCTGGTCAATTGTGTGCAACAACTCTTCTGTGGAAGACTTTTTGCCTACAAAAAACTGTATGTCATCCACCAATAAAATATCGTATGATCTATATTTCTCACGAAACAACTCAGCTCCGCTGCTTCGGATAGAAAAAACCAGCTCGTTTGTAAAACTTTCCGCTGCTAACATCTGGACGCTAAGACCCTTTTCTTCGCATGCTTTTGTTATTCCTGACAACAAATGTGTTTTCCCAAGACCAACATCTCCATATATAAAGAGAGGGCTTTGCGCTAGATCAGGCCTATCTGAAACAACCTGTGAAGCGGCGTGCGCTAGAAGGCTTTCAGGGCCGGACACAAAGTTGTCTAAAGAACGCAAACGCTCTATTGAGGTGGTCTGACGGGTGTTTTGGGTCGAGATGCCTTCCTCAAACAGCTCTTCACTATAAGAAGCCGATGTTCCGGAGTCCGGCCAAACGACAAACGAGACTGATGTCTCGTGTCGAATAATGCCCGCCAAGGTTCTTTCTACAGTAACGCGGAGCCGACTGTCCAACCAATCCTTTATAAAACCAGATTCTACGCCGACAACAAATACATTATCCTCAAAAGCAATCAAACTAGTGTCACGCAACCATGTGTCGAAAGAGGCTTGTGACATCTGTAGCTCGAGCTCTCCCAACACGGCACGCCAGTACTGCTCAGCCTTCATATGAGCCTCGCGGAAGGAACGAGAGATGCTAATAGATGCAACGCTAATATGTTTGTCATATCAAATTAACAGCGAGACTAATAGATACCACTATTGCCCGCAGTCGGAATGCTTTGTAACGCCTAAACACCTTATGTCCTACACTGACGCACACTAAATGAGGCAATGAAATCAGTGCAATTGTTGTCTTGGAGAGCCCGTTTTCGGTCCAGAAACCCGAACCGGCCGCACGAGGTCTTAACGATTTATATTGTAGCAGCCGACGCCCATGAAGACAACCCAAAACCGCGCGCCAACCTTAAAACGTACCACATTTTAAGGGTTGTCAGCCTGGGCTGTGGCCACAAAATTGTGTTTTGTAAAAATTACCTTAATTTTAAGTAAAATATAAATTTAGTATTTGAGAAACTAAACCTTAATGGCCAAGATGGATGGTCGGGATTTGTAACATTAACACCTCTAACGCAAGTCTAGTGTTGGCGTTTTTCCTTAAGTTATCTTGAGTGTTCCGTATAGCTGATATAGTGTTAGCAGCTTGACTGCTATCAACTTGAGAAGAAGCGTTTTGGATTTCACTTTGATAATCTATATTTGAAATGGCGGCGTTGGTTGCGCCCGAAGATACCACCATTACGTCACGCCACCAGCACTCCCACAGGGCTAGAGTTTCCACAGCTTGTTCTCTGTCTTTGCGCAAGGCATCCGCATAAGAGAATCTATTAACTCGGGATTGAGACAGTAGATCAACCAGTTGGGAAATTTTTGCAGAGCGATTAACAAGCGCTTCTTTGTCTAACATAAGGGTCACGGCCCAACCAAGACGCCCGCCGGAAATGCGAGCTAAAAAAGAAGCTTCTTGATGTTGAGTCCCCCAACGCTTTATAAGAGCTTGCTCTACAACACTAACGGGTAGTGGCCTAAGGTCAAAACTAACACACCTCGACAAAATGGTTTCAGGCAGAGAAGATACGTTGTTTATTGTGAATATAAACACCGCATCACCAGGAGGCTCCTCTAGTGTTTTCAGCATAGCGTCATACACTAGGCGGCTGGCATCCTCAAAGTTCGTTATGATTGCAATACGACGATCTAGCTCAAGCGGATTTAGAGTAAAACGGTATATCGTGTTTCTGATTTCATCGATGTTAATCTTGTGTTGTCTAATAGTTTTGCCACTGACTCGGGGGGTTATTTCGTCAACATCCGGGTGTTTTGATTTGGATATAAGATTGCATGGACGGCAGTTGCCACAAGGGCTCCCTTGCTTTTCTAAACAACAGATGGATTTTGCGAACTCGATTGCTAGTGTGCGTTTTCCAACCGAAGGAGGACCAGAGAACAGATACGCATGATATACGTGTCCAGATTGAATATGGTTTATTAGTGCCGAAACCACCCACTCATGACCAATTGTGTTCCACCCGGTATCGGTATCTGAGGAATCAACCATGGGTTTATAATAGCACGAATAACGAACGTTTGACAAAAGCATCAGGAGGAGACTAATGAAGCTGGCTATCGGCTCAGACGAACGGACACAACTTACGGACTTTATTGTGCGCACTGTTAATCAGAAAGGCTACGCAGCGAACTTGTTTGGGCAACTTGCTGGAGACAAGGAAGACTGGTCACTTGTAGCCCAAAAGGTGGCGGAAGAGGTTGTGAGGGGTGACGCAGACGAAGGCATACTGCTATGTTGGACAGGCACTGGAGTAAGCCTAGCGGCCAACAAGGTGCCTGGAGTTCGTGCGGCTCTATGTGGCGACGCGGATACCGCCCGCGGCGCGCGCTTGTGGAACAAAGCGAACGTGCTGTGTTTGTCAATTCGGAACACTTCAGAGGTGGTGGCCAAGGAGATACTGGACATGTGGTTCAACACCAACTATATACCTAACGTTGAAGACGACCTTTGTTTGGAACAGCTGCAAAACATAGAGAACAAATACTTGAAACGTGAGAGCTAGCAATATTACATGTAACACACCGGCTAAACAAAGAGACTTGCGTTAAGGTTTGGAAAACAGTAAACTGTGCACAGGCAACACAAAGGTGATTGCATTGGAACAAAACGATCTCAACACTATGGCGGATGAAAACCTGGCGTCCCTAAAGAAAGAGGTTGAGTATGGCATAGGAACACCAGACCCAGACGACATAATCGAGTCAGCCACCAGACGCTTCTGGGGAATGACGTCAGGGCAACGCTTTCTGCTTGCTCTCATGGTGTTCTTAAATGTGGCTGTGTTAGGCTTGTTTTTTTTGCTTGCCAGTGGCCGCCTAGATGTGCCTATTCCTTAAAGAACTAAACCGACCACAATTTAATGTGATAGCACGACAACACAGCCTCTATTAGCTCGCACCCACATGAGGCGTTTTACTATAATAATCGAAGAGCAGGTTGATAGCAGTGTGTCATAATGTGGCTCTAGCGGGAAAGGCTTCCTCATACCGCAATGAACAATATACTTCACAGACTTAACACAATTAAAAACATCACACAAATACCTCTCCTGGTGTTTGTGTGTATGCTCATGTTAGCTTGCCTAGCTACATATCCTGCAGTATTAAATCTTGCAGATGCACTAATAGGATATCAGCAAGGGGATTCTTATGAAATGATGTGGATTATCTGGTGGTTAAAGAAGTCCTTGTTCAGCACAACCTTAGCTGTAGCCACAATACCACTATTGTTTCACCCACAGGGAATCACTTTGTCGCTTTTAAACACACAGATAGGAGCACACTTGCTGGCCTTGCCATTTGCGGTGCTGTATGACGTAGTATCAGCATACAACATCACAATGATACTGTCATTGGCGCTTTCAGGAATCGCAGCATATTTTCTCGGCATCTCTTTAACTGGCAACAGGTTGGCATCTGTGATGTGTGGGTTGGTGTGGGCGTTTTCCCCGAACAAGATGGGGCACGCTTTAGGTGGACACCTATATCAGGTTGCGGTGTTTTGGTTACCGCTCTATGTCTTATATCTTTTGCGTGCTCTTAGCCAACCATCACTGAGGTCGGGTGTTGTAACTGGATTTTTTGCCGTGCTGGTGGCAAGCGTGCATTCGGTACACGCAGCGTATTTTTTGTTGCCTCTAACGATAATCATGCTTGCTAGGGACTGGACACAAAAAGCACCTAACTATTGGTCCCGCGATCGACTTGTTGCGTTTGGTAGTTCGCTGGCTGTGTTCTTGATCTTTCTGGGGCCTGCGTACATATCTGTGTTTGTTCAAGCTATTCGGGGAGAAGTGGAATATATGCCAGCTACAGGACTAGTGGGATTTTCCGTGGATTTAATGTCATTCTTTTTGCCTGCACCAGACAACCCTTTGTTGTTGGTGCTTCCAGCGTTACGTGAACTATCAGGACGAGTAAATGTCACCTATAACGAAAGCATAGCATATTTGGGGATTGTGCCCGTTGTGCTGGCTTGCCTTGGAGCGTACAAGAACTACAGAGCGTTGACTCAGTGGTTGTTGTTAGGCGCAACCACGATGGTGTTATCTCTGGGACCATTGTTGAAGTTTGGGGGCAGGGTGGTTGAAACCCAGATTGATAAAATCAGTAGCCCAATAGTGCTTCCATATGCTCTATTGGCAAACCTACCATTTTTTCAATGGAGCCGTACTCCTGCAAGGCTCCATGCTACTACTCACTTGGTCTTAGCGGTACTGGTAGCCTATGGTGCTGCTATGTTGTTGGAGAAAATTCGCATAAAGTGGCATCGGATAGGTATAACATGTTTGTTGAGCACGATAATATTTTTGGAGTATCTTGTTGTGTTCCCATTCCCGTTGATAGGCACGGAATCTGGCAAAATACACGCAATGGTAAACACAGGAGGGCCTGGTGCGGTGCTGCCTTTACCTGTCACAAACGGCGCAGCAACAGAAGCTTTGTTTGGCCAAACAATTAATGAACGCCCAATTATTGGGGGCCGGTTGTTTCGCGACATGCCTAAGCGCAACACTACTCAAAGATTTCTTCAGGAAATAGTTCTCGGCACAGAGTTGGTTACACAAGATATTGTTGCGGTGCCTGATAACAACCAGCGGAAAGACGTATTAAGGTCTTATGATGCTGCCTGGGTAACATACCATACCCCAGACGGTGACGTAGGCTTGCAAACACCAAAGAGCTTAGAGGCGCTATTGGGTGCACCGATTGCTGCATCAGACAATATTGCGCTTTTTGCTGTCGGAAAGGAGTCGGATAAAAGCGAGCATTCAGACTTAGTCTATGCGCTAGGAGCCAATTGGCACCCAGTGGAATATTGGAACAATATACCAACTAGGTGGTTTTACGGCAACGGCGAGCTCTATATCTACAGTTCTTTAGATCAAGAAACCACACTTAGTATGACCCTAGTTCCTGAGTTAAAGCTGCATGTAGTTGCCGTTAAGGTAAACGGGGATCTTGTGATTGAGATATCAACTGGAGATTGGCTTCAGTTCCAAACACCACCGTTTCCGCTTAATGCTGGCCTAAATGTAGTAGAGTTAGTTGACCTAAGCGGACCACGTGCTTACGTGGGGGACTTGCGATGTGCTGGAGGCACTCCTTTGTCAGGTGCTTTTGTTGAGAAACCAGAGTGTGACCCAGGCATATCAGGCACACGTCTAGTTAGTGTTGGAGTACAAAATCTTGAACTCATTCCCAAGCAGGCTTTAAAACCAATTCAAGCACAGTTTGGGAATAATATAAAATTACTACAAGCTTACTGGCAGACAGATTTAGATGCAGGGAAACCGCTGCGCGTTACACTTTATTGGAGCGCAGAAAAACGTATGGCTAACGACTGGACAAATTTCGTACATGTACGAGGTCCTGACGACCAGATAGTGTCAGGACTTGATCAACAGCCAATGGGAGGGAGCTTGCCAACACGTGATTGGTCTCCTGGGCAAGTTGTAGCATACACACTAGTTGTACCTATTCCAGACGATGTCCCGGCAGGGAAATACACAATTGATGTCGGGTGGTATCAGTGGCCGTCCCTAGATAGGATGCCGGCAGAAAGCCAGATGTTTCTAGTAGACCACAATTTGCTCACATTAGGTGAAGTGATAGTAAGGTGAAGTAGAAAGATACTAGTTAAAATCCCAATTATTACTCTATAACAACTGATCCAATATAAGCCCGGGCCTCGTTCAAGCCACTGTTGTTGGGAGTCACTCGCACTCCATTACTCCTGTCAGAAAGACCCGCATATACTTCGTATGTTCCGGGCGAAATATCATCCGGAACCAGCACTGAGTGCATATCCACTATGTATTCTGGTGGCAACCATCCGGGAGTAGGCCTGGACCAATTCGCTGGAACCCCGTCGTGTTGAGCCACAATATCACCAATGTCGTTTTCTACATGCACGAATGAGTTTAATGAATTGTCAGGCGTATATATAGCCTGCCATAGCAATATAATCTCTAACACGCCTTCTTGAACGACCCGATTGTTGGTTTCGTATCCGCGAAGCATTATGTCTTTACCAAAAGATAGTTGGGTTGTATTGTTAATCGAAGGCCTTTCAAAAATTCGATCCGGCACCTTTATGTCTATCAACCCCAAAGACAACTTGTTGTCCGAGGAACCAATTACTGTCCAGTTATGCTCTCCCTTAGAAGCATCGGCAGGCACTCTCACCAGATGCTGGCCACGCCAAACATCGCCCTGTTGCCAGAGTGAGGTTCTGAACCCGGGAGTAGGCTCTACTAGCTTGGCAAGAGATGTTCCCTCTAGTCCTACCGTGATAAGCTCGTCAGCAGAGGGACTGTCTGCCGCACGGAACAACATTGTGATGGTCAGTATCTCACCCGGAACAACCTGTTGTCGGTCAGCGTGACCACCGAGTAACTCTATGTCAGGCGTTAGATCGCCTAATGCACCAGAGCCTGTACCTAAGCTATATTGCTTTACAGGCTCGGATGGACGAACCACGATTACCGGTCCCAGGTCCAACTCGTCTGTCATTGTAGATCCTGTAACATCAGATGTTTTTGCTGTTTCCAGCGTGCTTTCGTCAAAAAAACTAGCTACCAAGTTGTATCGGCCAGGAGGGGTGCCTGACAGCACTTGGTATTGACGTGCAAACTGTCCATAGGTACTGACTTTCCAATACTGAGTGGGCGGTGGCTCCCGGTGCCATCGGGGAGGCACAGTCTCATGTGGAAGCAAGTTCCACACGGTGTTTTCAGGACCTTTTAACAAAAAGTAGGGCCGGAAAGATTTGTGTATGTTTTCTGTGGCTTCGGCGTAAATGATAGCCTCTAAGGTCCCTCCGCTGGAGACCTGTTCAGGGTGTATGCTGTAAGCTAGCGCTCGCATGCCGTTATCCATACTTATTGACAACGGTCTACCTAGTTCGCTAGGCTCTACTGACAAGCGATGGAGTATATTGTCAGTTTTATCTATTATTGTGATTTTTGTTACGAGTAACAACAGGGGAACAACCCATATTTGAGGCATTTTATAAGGGAGCGGAAAGCTCTTTGTTCGAACAGTTGTTTTGGGAGACGTAAACACAAATGCTGCAACAATTATGCATAGCGAAGCTATCGACAAGGCTGACCCCAAGTTGCGAACAGGAGTACCACCAAAATACACACGGATTTCGTGTTGCCCACTTGGTACATTAAACTGCATTATGCCGGTGCCAGCAGCAATGCTTGGTTTCTGTGATACACCATCAATGGTTACATTCCACCCCAGGTAGTAAATCATTTGATATATGGCTGTGAATGGCTGGCTAGAGCTTATCTTTGCAATGTAGTCTAGGGGGTCGGATTGTATAATTTGAACGCTTGCATCGTCTGGTATTCCCAGGAGCCTGTCAGGCTGCTGTTCGCTTTTGATAGCCTGCGCCAAAGAATCGTCAAGAGGAATATAGCTCGTGGTTTTAGGAGTAAATTCGCCCTTGGCTGAAGTGCCTATTGTGGAGGTACTATACTCGTAATCAATCATTGAACCTAAAGTGGTTTCAGTGAATTCGGTACAGTACCGTGGATACCACCAAGATAGGTGTGCAACAAATGAGATAGAGGCAATAGCTACCGATCCAAATATAGCAGGAACTGGTTTTCGAAAACACAATAACGTGCCTCCAGCTAATACAGAAGCACACAAAGTTGTTACCCCAAGTGCACGCCATGGGAACTGAACAAAACTCAGCAATGGAAGCATGTCCCAGGCTGGCCGGCTTATTGGCAAAGTTAGAGATCCATAAAGTACCATTCCTACT
>DCAJ01000075.1:23267-43915 GCA_002311455.1 Anaerolineales bacterium UBA1136
CAATATGACCACTCTAGGCTTGTAATAACTTCTATTAGTGCTTGTTGCAAACCTTTGGCTCAGAGCTATTCCAGCACCCAACACTGCGATTGATGCGGCAAAAACACCCAGAGCTTTAGGAGGGGATGGGTTTACTAAGGCTGGCATTGTTGCGCGAGGGATCGCTAATAGTTCTTTGGCTGACAGGAAATTTGTGTCATAAGAAAAAACAGGAGGAACTAGGAGCTGCTCAATTTTTACTAGGTGTCGCTCTGCCAAGGCAGGTAGCCAGAAATTAGCACTAAGCAATACTGCCAACACAAACGCTCCTCCGCCGAGCGCAAACGCCTGAACATCACGTTTTCTATATGATAGCAAACTGACTTGCAACAACAACAAAGGAGCCATAAGTAGCGCAGTGGCACTATGGGTATATATTAGTGCTCCGAAGCTCAAAGAAGCAAGTGCAGCCCATTGAGTTGATGTTCTTCTTAACGCTCTGTCCATCGTCCAAAGTGCTATTGGCATCAACGATATAGCCATGGTCTCTGCCAATGCACCTCTAAAGAGCACATTAAAAGCTAAGTAAGGTGATGTTTGATAGACAACAGCTGCTGCAAGACCTGACCAAGGTCCCCAATAATCCCGTACCAGATAGAACACAGCCAACCCAGAAAGGGTGATGCACATAGCAAGTGCTATGTGAAGAGCTAAAGGATATATGGGTCCCAAGTTGTGTATTCCGGCAAGCAAATACGAGCTTAGCGGAGCATAAAAGTTGTAGAGAGGATATCCGAAGCCATGAGCCATATGTGGTGTCCAGCGTGGGAACCAGTGGCCGAGCTTAATTAGCGTCTCAAGTCCTAGGGCTTTGTGTATGTGGAACACTCCGTCATCTGAACACGTCATAAACCCCTTCATAAGGGGAGATGCCAAGACGACTCCAAACAATATTACAGTGAGCTGAGGCAAGGTACGCCGATACTTTTGTAGGACAACTTCTAACATTTGGGTTGAGTGCCCTATACCCGTCCTATGCGTGGTTCTGAGACAGAGGGGGTTGCAATAATCTCTCGAATCAGGGATGATGATGTGTCTTCACGGAACATATTCTCTGGCAGCTCTTCAAACAACTCATCAAACCCTTCAGGCACTTTGAGGTTACGTACTGTACGATAAGATCCCTCCCAGTGTCGTCCCGCAACGAGAAACCGGCAGCCTGTTTCTCTGAAAGAAGATAAGAAATCTAGCACTTTTGTACAGTCACCACCATAATATTTTTTTTGTAGGATACGCAATGCCGTATCGTAACCAACCACGAAAACCGAGTCAGGAAAATAGAGTGCTTTTTGAGCAAATAAAGGTTTTCTTGTAAGCACAACCTCATGTGGCCATTGGAACTGACTTAATAAACCGCATATTTCAGAATGACTAATTTGTCCTTTGTCTGCGTTCTGTACAGACAAATCAAAAAGCACATTCCGACGCAGTATTTGGGATGCAGCGTCTGCAAGTTGCGTGTGCCCAAAGTGTAAAGGATTAAAGGCACCAGAAAGGAATGCACACCCTCTTAAAGTGTGATGCTCGGACATACCTCCATCCGGCCTGACCTTAATTATTTCTGTATTTCCTGAAAGGAGCTTTTCTATAGGGTCAGTTGATTCAACGGTAGCCATATTCAGTTTTTCTCCCTGCCTAAGACTTAGGTCTAAAAGAGGTGCTATGCCGCAAGCCTTAGCTAATCCATTTAAGACAATCTTGCTGACAAGCTTTTCTTCATCGAGCCGATTGCGTGCGCCCTTCTCAAAAGTTGTTGAGTATTGTGTAAGCGCTACTTTATCTAGTACAGCTATCCGACACCCATGCTGTCCTCGCTTGCTATAGTCTGTTGCAATGGTAGCTGTACAACCGATACCTATTACGGGTGTTTCCCCAGCGCCGAGGCGTAACCCTCTTTGATATGCGCGGTTAGCTATTGCGGTTGCTGTGTTTGCAGCTACAAAGCGATCAGGAGCTTTTCCTAGAATCTCTATTGTGGATAGGCTTGCATAACGATCTGTTGCCTCTAACACAGTTCTAGAAGAGCCTCCTTGGCTGTGAAGCCATGCAAGCGCCAAGGAACCAGCGCCAGCGAACTCAAACACTAACCTGTGCGGAGCCGAGTGAATTTTTGCAACAACACTGTCGACCAATGAGTCTGTCATTTTGTTGATATTATACGCTCCAAACTAATCAAAAGCTATAACAAAACTCGAAGTGAGTACGCAAAATTAATTATAAAGCTTCTAGCAAGATAGCACAGTACAGGCTCCTAAAGTATAATTAATGGTGATGCAAAATTACCTCCTCTATGAGGATTTCTTGGGTAAAACGGGTATAACACTAGCCAATAAACAGATACATAAGTGACAGCAGGTTTGGTGTATGCTGTTCTGGCAGTCCTGGCAGCAAATTACTGGAGACAAACATGGAAATTGGCTTGGTGAAGACCACAGACATAAACGCTCAGATGCGTGAAGCGTATCTAGACTATGCTATGAGCGTAATAGTCGCTAGAGCGCTACCAGACGTACGAGATGGTCTCAAGCCGGTTCATCGGCGTATACTATATGCAATGCATGACATGGGCTTGCGATCAAACTCTTCATATAAGAAATCTGCTCGTATAGTTGGCGAAGTGCTAGGCAAGTACCATCCTCATGGGGACCAGGCCGTATATGATGCGATGGCGCGGATGGCTCAGGATTTCTCTATGCGATACATAATGGTGAATGGGCAGGGCAACTTCGGCTCAGTTGATGGTGATGCCCCCGCTGCCATGCGTTACACTGAGGCAAAGCTCTCGGCGACAGCTGACGAGATGCTGCTTGACATTGGTAAGGACACAGTTGATTGGGGCAACAACTTTGACGAATCTCTTCAAGAACCTTTAGTTCTTCCAGCTCGTGTCCCTAACTTGCTGTTAAATGGGACTTCTGGTATTGCGGTAGGCATGTCCACAAATATACCGCCACATAATCTAAATGAGCTGGCCGCCGCTATACGTTATCTAATTGACCGCGATGATATTCTCCAAGTAATCGACAAGCACGGTGGCGATGCTACCTCAATCCTGACAAGCAAATTTGGGATGTCAACATTGCAAGCCGATGGTATTGCTAAAGCAATGCTGCGCGATAGCAATCACAGCTTTGTTGAGGAGGTAGAGCAAGATAGCCCGGAAAGTTTGGTAGAAGAGGCAGGCGAAGCATCTGTAGCAGAACTCATGGTGTTTGTTAAGGGTCCTGACTTTCCCACTGGAGGAGTGATAGTTGGAGGGGATGGTATAGTCGCAGCGTATAGTACAGGAAAAGGAAGGGTGGTGATAAGGGCCTTATCAGAAATCGAGGAGACTGATGGCTCAAGGCACAGCATAGTGATAACCGAAATTCCTTATCAACTGAACAAATCAAGTCTAATCGAAAGAATTGCACAACTGGCCCGTTCTGGACGAATCAAGATGATCTCCGATCTTCGGGACGAATCTGACCGTAATGGAATGAGAATAGTGGTTATTTTGAAGCGCGGCGCACACCCACAGTCCGTGCTTAATCAGCTATATAAATACACAGGGTTGCAAAGTAGTTTCTGGGTACAGTTGTTAGCTCTTGTTGATGGAGAACCTAGACTTTTGTCTTTACGTCGCGCTTTGCAGTTGTACATTAGGCATCGGCAAGAAATTATTACTAGAAGGTCGCAGTTTGATTTAGGTAAAGCTCGTGACCGAGCCCATGTTTTGAAGGGATTGTTGCTTGCAATATCAGATATAGATAGGGTCATAAAAACTATTCGACAAGCTAAGGATGCAGAAGTTGCGCGAGAGCAACTAATCAACAAGTTTGAGCTTACTGATGTGCAAGCACGTGCAATACTAGACTTGCAGTTGCGCCGCTTAGCAGCATTGGAGCGTATGAAGATTGAGGAGGAATACAATCAGACTCAGGAGCTGATAGCCGAGCTCGAAGATTTACTAGCGCACCCTAAGAAGATACAGGGATTAATAAAAGATGACCTTAGCGATGTTGTGCAATCACATGGAGACGAACGAAACACTCAGATCGCGTACGATACTAGCGAGACATTGAGTATTGAGGATATGGTTCCAGATGAAAGTGTGTTGGTTACTATAACGTCTCGCGGATTCATTAAGCGTATGCCACCCCACGAATTCCGTGCTCAGCGCCGAGGAGGTAAAGGTGTGATTGGCCAGGGAATGCGAGACGAGGACGAAATTGAACATCTGTTTTCTGCCCGATCGTTACAAACCATTTTGTTTTTTTCAGATAGAGGCAAAGTGTATTCGCAAAAGGCATACTATATTCCCGCTGCTCGGCGTACCGACAAAGGAGTAGCTCTGCACAACATTTTACCCCTCGCATCCGACGAGCGAATTACCGCTGCTGTTCCAGTGCCCAACTTCGACGATGCTGAATTTTGTACCATGGTCACACGTAATGGAAAAACCAAACGTGTGTCCTTAAGTCAGTTTGAAGCAGTTCGTCCTTCAGGCCTGGTGGCAATAAACCTGTCAAGCGATGATGTTCTTGGCTGGGTGCACTTAACCGTGGAAGGACAACACATAATTATTATTACAGAGCAAGGACAGGCGCTTCGATTCAAGAGCGACTTGGTGCGGAGCATGGGAAGAACAGCGGCTGGCGTTAAGGCAATAAATCTTAGGAAAGGCGACCGTATTGCAGGAGTGGTCAGCGTAACAGAAGGTGGCCAGCTTCTCGTCGTTACATCTAATGGCTATGGCAAAAGAACCGAGATGTCGCAATACAACCCGAAAGGCCGTGCCACTATGGGAGTTGCTACGATATCGCGAGCAGCCGTAGCCACAGTTACTGGTCCTATTGTTGCTGTTCGGAGCGTGCATCCGGAAGATCAGATTACCATTATATCTGTGAACGGGCAGGCTTTGCGCACCAAAGTTGAAGACATACGGCTTTTGGGCAGAGCCACCAAGGGAACCCGTCTTATACATCTTAAGCCAGGTGATACAGTTGCTTCAGTAGCACGCCTAGCAGCAGCCGACCTGCAGGAAGCCAAGGAAAAAAACCTAGAACACGAATCGGAATAGTTTTATGAACATGACTCCTAAGCCTGACCCCCTGACCTCATGTTTGTCAGAAGCTGACCCATATGCTCTGGCTGAGCTGATGGTAGCTTTCGCTAATGGAGATGGTGGCTCAATAGTGGTAGGTAAAGATAGTGACGGTAAAGCTAGCGATCCGCCTATTTATGTTGAAGAGCTGGAAGGTGCATTGCATGAAGCCGAGCAAATGTGCAGACCAGTGATTCAGACAGGATGGGAACAATTTGAGGATGATGAAGGAACAGTGTTTGTAGTACGGGTTGTCCGTAGCCCAGAACTACACGCCTTAAGTGATGGGAGGGTGGTTATCAGAGCAGGGCCTGATAACAGGCCTTTGACCGGCGATGAGATTCGTTTGCTGGCAGCCTCTAAATCGACAGGAGAGTTTGAGGCCGAGACAGTGGCTGGATCTAAAATAGTGGATTTTGACGACGAAGTAATAACTGAATATGTACAAAAGCTAAGGTTGCGTCAACGTAGACCTGTTTCCGGAAACACAGATGAGGTTCTATTAGAGGCAGGAGCTATAACTAGAGAAGGATTACCCACTGTTGCTGGGATGTTGTTATTTGGTAAAGAATGTCATATCTTGTTACCACAGAGCGGATTAGTTTTTGTTAGGTTTGTAGGAACTGACCCGAGAGGCTCAGACGGGAAGGCAGGATATGGTCGTCGAGAAGAAATTAACGGTCCTTTGGCCCGTGTTATTGAGAGCGCCTGGAATGTGATACATGAAGAGATGACAATTAGTGCAGTTGTGGAAGGTCTTGAACGTCAAGAAAAGCCGGAGTACCCGCCTTTTGCTGTAAGAGAAGCTTTAGTCAATGCGGTATGTCATCGCGACTATCGTTTGCAGGGAAGGCGTGTAGAGGTACGTATGTTCTCTGACCGCATGGAGATTATCAGTCCAGGCGGCTTGCCTGGATTTATAACCGTAGATAATATAGTGGACGAGCATTATTCTCGTAATCCGCGGATAGTTAAGGGGCTTTTCCAATGGGGGTATATCGAAGAGCTTGGTTTGGGTATAGATAGAATGATTGAATCTATGGTGCAGGAAGGACACCCACCCCCGGAGTTTAGGGCACGCCCGCATGCATTCACTGTTACTCTATATAACAACCGCAGCCGCAAGATTATGCCAAAATGGCAAAGTAATATGAATGAGCGTCAAATGCGGGCTGTGGGGTATATTCAAGATCATGGGAGCATCGCGAATCGGGAGTATCAACAGATATGTCCAGACGTGAGCCCAGAAACGCTTCGGCTGGATTTATCGGATATGGTAAGCAAAGGCCTGCTTCTTAAGATTGGTGCAAACAAAGGCACTTACTATATATTGAAGTAAAGTTTTGCAACCTCTGTAAATCCCAAATATATCCCAAATTTGCCTGGGATATATATCCGCTGGATTTGGTAGCTATAACCCTATAGCGTCTAAGCGTAGAATGATTTTGAGTATCGGTAGACTATTCTACAGATTGCTTTTCTTTCAAACGAGCTTTCTTGCCATGTAGAGCACGCATATAGTACAGCTTGGAGCGCCTCACTTTAGATCTACGGGTTACAGATACTTTGGCAATGCGTGGAGAGCGTAACAGAAATGTGCGTTCTACTCCTATACCGTGAGAAGCTATTCTACGCACCGTGAAACTGGAGTTGTTGCCACTGCCACGAGTTTTGATGACCATACCCTTGAACTCTTGCACGCGCTCTTTTTCGGCTTCTTTTATTATGACTTCAACTGTTACCGAATCTCCAGGCTTGATTTCAGGGATATTGGGATTAACAGGAGCCTCTATAGCTTTTCTAATGTGTTCCTTCATAATATGCCTCTGGCCTAATTAGGCTCTAATCTATCACAATCTTGTCGTGATAAGTACAGCGCGGCATTATAACACAACATGATGTCAGGTGATGGGGTGTTATCACAGACTAGGTAATAGACATTGGTTTCAAAGCAGAGACTACTACCCGCTACTTGGTATAATTATACGTTAGCCCAACACTTGTGGTCTTGTTACATATGGCACTAGAAAAAATAGTAGTTGTCGGAGCGCGCGAGCACAATCTTAAGAATATCGATGTGGATATTCCACGAGACAAGCTCGTGGTAATTACCGGTCTTTCCGGTTCAGGTAAGTCATCCTTGGCTTTCGACACGATTTTTGCTGAGGGTCAGCGGCGCTACGTAGAATCTCTGTCTGCCTATGCTAGGCAGTTCCTGGGTCAGCTTGATAAACCGGACGTTGATCATATCGAAGGACTTAGTCCTGCTGTCTCAATTGACCAAAAAGGCGTAAGCAAGAATCCGCGCTCTACAGTAGGGACAGTTACGGAGATATACGATTACCTTCGTTTGTTATTTGCACGTATAGGAGAACCTCATTGTCCTCAATGTGAGCGTGCTGTTAGTCAGCAGACTGCAGATGGTATTGTGAAATCGGTGAGAAAGTTGCCTGCTGGTAGTCGTATTATGTTGTTAGCACCTTTGGTAAAGGACCGGAAAGGAGAGCACAAACGATTGTTGGAGGATGTGCGTAGATCTGGTTTCTTGCGGGTGATAATTGATGGAGAGATACACGATGTGAACGAGGTCACCGAGAACCAGGATGATGGCAGAAGCGGCCGTCTGTTAGATCGACACAAATCACATAATATTTATGTTGTGGTGGATCGATTAATCCTCCCTAAAATCAAAGATGAAGACAAACAGTATCTAGGTGAGTTTGTGACTAGATTAACCGACTCCATAGAGACTGCGCTCAGAGTGGGAGATGGTTCGCTAACAGTACAGCTTGTGGAGCCTGGTGTAGATAAAGTTTCATTGGATGACTCCTTGCTTTATTCTGAGCATTTCGCTTGCGCCCACTGCGGCATTAGTCTTCCAGAATTTGAGCCGCGTTCATTTTCCTTCAATTCTCCTCACGGTGCCTGTACAGAATGTCAAGGGCTGGGTCACCGTCTTGAGATTGACGCGGATCTTGTTATTCCAGACAAGAGTCTTTCGCTAGAAGAGTCTGCGATTGCAGTGATGGAGTGGCGAAGTGGTGCACATAGATATAGAGACAACTATGTGTGGCAGGCGCTAAAAGGCACCTGTGAATACTACAATATTCCTATGGACCGCCCAATATCTGAGCTGTCAAAAGATCAGGTTAGGATATTGCTATATGGTAGTGATGTGGAGAATTTATCTATACCTTATGTAGACAGAAAAGGTAACAATGCCGTGTGGCGCAATAAGTTTGAAGGCGTGGTAGGAAACCTACGGCGGCGTTATCAGGATACTAACTCGGATTATATTCGTCGTAAGATAGAATCTTATATGACGCAGCACGATTGTGACAGTTGTGGCGGTAAACGGCTCAGGGCTGAGGCATTGGCTGTTACCATTGACGACAAAAACATTGTAGATATCACCAGCTGGCCAGTCACTGAAGTGCTGGTTTGGTCTAATCAACTGCTGTCATCTGGACTCAACAAACGCCAGATTGCTATAGGGCGTCAGATACTGAAGGAAATCAGCACCCGTTTGAAGTTCATGATTGATGTTGGACTTAACTACCTAACACTATCTCGGTCTGCGGCATCTCTTTCAAGTGGCGAGGCCCAGCGGATACGCTTAGCCACTCAGATCGGATCGCAACTTACGGGTGTGTTATATGTACTAGACGAACCTTCGGTAGGATTGCATCAGCGTGATAACGCGAGACTTATTGACACTCTGAAAAGTATGAGGGATTTGGGTAATACAGTGTTAGTAGTGGAACATGATGAGGAAACGATTCGTAAAGCCGATTGGGTGGTAGACCTCGGTCCAGGTGCTGGCAGTCATGGGGGCGAAGTGGTGGCTCAGGGCACCACTCAAGACATCATAGACAACAAAAACTCACTAACTGGAGATTATCTTTCTGGTAGGAAACACATTCAAGTTCCAAGCCAGCGTAGAGAGGGTAATGGCCAGGGCTTAGTATTGCGGGGTGCGCGCGAACATAATCTAAAAAACATTGATGTAACCATACCCCTTGGGAAAGTGGTGTGCATAACTGGTGTGTCAGGATCAGGTAAATCCACACTAATTAACGATATTTTGTATCGTGCTGTGGCGAGAACACTTCATGGTGCCCGTACAGTACCAGGAGAACACGATGTAATAGAAGGGATAGATCTAATTGACAAGATAATTAATATAGATCAATCTCCGATAGGGCGCACTCCTCGTTCCAATGCTGCCACCTACGTGGGTTTGTTTGATCACGTACGAAAACTATTTGCTGAGTTGCCCGAGAGCAAAATTCGGGGCTACAAGCCAGGCCGATACTCGTTCAATGTTAAAGGTGGCCGTTGTGAAGGCTGCCAAGGGCAGGGTCAACTAAGAATTGAAATGCAGTTCTTACCTGACATTTATGTTCCATGTGATGAGTGCAATGGAGCACGCTACAATCGCGAGACGTTGCAAGTGAGATTTAAGGGTTGTACAATCGCTGACGTGCTATCTATGAGTGTAGATGAGTCTACAGAAATTTTTGGTGGTTTTGCGAATATGATGCGCAAGCTTTCTACACTGCAGGCAGTGGGCCTAGGTTATATAAAAATTGGACAGTCAGCTACCACACTATCAGGAGGTGAAGCTCAGCGCGTAAAACTTAGTAAGGAGTTATCAAGGCGTTATACAGGCCGTACTTTGTACGTGCTTGACGAACCTTCGGTTGGCCTACATGCAGCCGATGTAGAACGCCTGATAGGTGTGTTGGCTAACTTTGCCGACAAGGGTAACACCGTGGTGATTATTGAGCACCACCCCGACATAATAAAGATTGCAGACCACATCATTGATTTAGGCCCTGAGGGTGGACTCGAGGGTGGCCATGTCATAGCGGAAGGCACACCTGAGGAGGTGGCTGAAGTGGCAAACAGCTATACTGGCCAGTTCTTGAGAGGATTGCTGCTATCTTGACCACGAAACAGGTGCGGCAGTACGCTGATAAAATAAAAGAGTACGCACATAGTTTAGGGTTTGACTTGTGTGGCATTACAACACCAGAACCTCCTGCACATCTGAAAGAATATCGTAAATGGTTGTCTGATGGTCTTCATGCTGATATGGAGTACATGAGTAACGATCGTGCACGCCGAAGTCGCGCAAACCCCAAACGCATATTTCCGGAGTGTAAATCTATTCTGGTGGTAGCTGCCAATTACTATCAAGGAGAGTTTTCAGGTCCGGGTTCTGATACTACATCTGGAAAGGTTGCTAGATATGCATGGGGCAGGGACTATCATACAGTACTCCTGCAGCGTTTACAGGAACTCATGAGTTTCGTGGAATCTGTGGCCGGCAGGCCAGTACGTTATCGATTATATGTTGATACAGGACCATTGCTAGAAAGAGAACTAGCACAAAGGGCTGGATTGGGATGGATAGGGAAGAACACAATGTTGATAAACCATGAGATTGGTTCATGGACCTTGCTAGCTGAAGCGATGTTGGATCTGTGGTTGCCTCCTGATGAACCTTACGTTGCCGACAGGTGTGGAAGTTGTACGCTTTGTATTGATGCTTGTCCGACCGATGCAATTATGTCTGAACCTCGTCGAATTGATAGCAATAGGTGCATTTCTTATCTAACCATAGAACATAGGGGAGCTATTGCTTCGGACAAAAGGGCCAGTTTGGAAGACTGGGTGTTTGGTTGTGATATATGTCAAGACGTATGTCCTTGGAACAATAGGTTCTCAACACCTAAACATGACCGTGATTTCGCTCCCTTTTCTCCTTTGCCACATTTGAATCCACATAGCTTGCTAAGTATGAATCAATTGGAGTTTAGCAATGTGTTTAGTGGAAGTCCAGTTAAACGAAGTAAACGAAGCGGATTGCTTCGAAATGCTAGCGTAATATTAGGTAACTGTGGTGACAGAAACTCAACACACGTTCTAGCAACCTCCCTCACCGAGGATCCAGACCCGATAGTGAGGGCTCACTCTGCGTGGGCTCTGGGACAAATCGGCCATGAAGAGGCTGTCAGTTTGCTCAGATATGCGCAGGAAAACGAGTCTGATGCTGCTGTCCGCATTGAGATAAAAGATGCATTAGACGAATTGGCTAACCAGAAGGATTTGAAGTAGCAGAAGATTCAGGAGTTGAAGTTGCGGAAGCCTGTCGAGTTGGAGTAGCTGGTGTCAAGGATATTATATCAACAGGTATACGTACTGTCTGGCCAACACTTAGAACATCAGGGTTCTCTGCAAGCTCCTCGTTTTCTGCAAAGATCGCATCAAGCGTTGTGTTGAATTCTTCGGCTAGTAACTGCAAGATGTCGCCTGAACGGATTGTGTGCTCAATTATTGAACCCGGAGTGACTTCATCAGGTATCGGTGTAAGTGTAGGTGCTTTATACCCCGGGTGTGGGATAAGTATCTCTTGGTCTATTTGGAGAAATGAGGTTAGATCTACGCCTTGGGCTGTGTTGAACGCAATCAGTTCTTGTATATCGATTTCATACTCGTTAGCTATAAAATATAGCGTGTCTCCCTCTTTTATAACATAACTAATAGGACCACTTCGAGTGGAAGTAGGTATGATAGTGCTGGTTTCTGTAGGCATAAAAAGTGTAGAGGTGGGCTGTACGGGTGTACTGGTGAAGACAGTAGTCATTGTAGGTGTAGAAAATAGACTTAGTGTAACTAAATCATCTATAGGTATTTGTTGCCAGGCGTATACAGCGCCTCCCAGAAGGACAACAATTAACATTATAAACAATCCTACGCGCCAGCGCCGGGTCGCTGTGCCATTTTCGTTTAGAGACAGACCGGTCTTTTCCTTCATATGTTGAGCTTAAGAAATATAATTATCATTCTATTGTACCCCAAATTGTGAATGATTATGCTATATACTAGGGTTAAGAAGCGAAAAATATAGTTCTATGAATATTACAACCATACAAAGGCAATTTGGTTCTCATGCTGAGAAGTATGTGCGAAGCTCCTGTTTTGCAACAGGTGAAAGCCTGGACAAAATGATTGAATTGCTGCAAGGATCCAAAATCGATCGGGCACTTGACGTCGCCACTGGTGGTGGACATACTGCAATGAGACTCTGTTCTATTTCGGAAAACGTTGTGGCAGGCGATATTACCGGGCCTATGTTAAAGGCTGCACGACAGTTGTTGGCAGATAATAGTGCTAGCAACGTTTGTTACTGTCAGCATGATGCTCACGTGCTTCCTTTTCCAAACCGGACTTTTGATTTGGTTACCTGTCGTATGGCCCCTCACCACTTCACCGATGTTGTAGGTTTTTTGGAAGATGTGGTGCGCGTTACTCGACCTGGTGCAACCGTTGGAATAATTGACTACTGTACTCCTGCCAAACCATTAGCCGCTCGACACATCAACGCATTTGAAAGATTGCGTGACAGTAGTCATAACTGTTCATACACTTCCTCGGATTGGAAGAGTTTCTTCGATGGAGTAGGCTTGAGAATTAAACACTTCCAGGAATATAGGAAAACAATGAACTTCCATGCTTATTGTGATCGGAAAGGAATTTCCACACTTATGCGGACACAACTGAAAGTAATGCTACTTCAGGCCCCGGAATCAGCGCTTGAATATCTAAACCCGAGAAACGTTGACGGTGAGTTTGTGTTTGATTTGCAAGAGATACTTATTGTTGGGCAATTAATTGTTGGTTGAGTTGCCCATTACATTCTTATAGAAAGTGTTGTATAAATAGAACAACTATGAAATATCACATACACACATTAGGTTGTCAGATGAATACCGCCGATAGCTTGCGGCTGGCTTCTGGATTGGAAAAACTTGGTGTTACGCGGACAGAAGATATTGCGGAAGCTGATATAGCTGTTCTTAATACCTGTGTGGTGAGGCAGAGCGCGGAGGATAGGGCTTACAGCTGGCTGCATCGGGTATGTGAACTCAAACGAAATGTTCGACCGCAGCTTACCATAGGTTTAATGGGTTGCTTGGTTGGTGTAAAAGGTAACAAAAAAGTGGCTAGTACTTTTCCGGATGTAGATGTGTTTTTGCCTCCCTCAGATCCTGCGCCATTACTAGACCTTGTTGAACAACAACACTCCATACAAAACTCCGAGATAGACAATGTCAGCCGACGCCATGCTTTCCAGGATGGAGAACTCATGCTTCCAGCAGAGGATTGTGGCAACATGATTGCT
The DNA here is from genome assembly GCA_002311455.1 of Anaerolineales bacterium UBA1136. Lineage (GTDB taxonomy): Bacteria > Chloroflexota > Anaerolineae > Anaerolineales > UBA11657 > UBA11657. The sequence goes on from DCAJ01000075.1 coordinate 36,584, forward strand.
AGCTATGTGCCAGTTGTCTATGGGTGTTCACATGCTTGTACTTTTTGTATCATACCTTTCCGTCGAGGCATTGAGCGATCAAGGCCTGTGGAGCAAATTGTTGCTGAGTGTAGATCTTTAGCAGAGCAAGGTGTAAAGGAAATTACTTTACTAGGGCAGATAGTTGATCGATATGGGTATGACTTGCCAGATCACCCTAGTCTGGCTCAACTCCTAGAGAAAGTTCATGATATTTCGGGACTAGAACGCATTCGTTTTTTGACCTCGCATCCTAATTATCTTGATGATGAACTGCTTAGAACCGTTGCTGAGATGCCAAAACTGTGTGAGCATATCGAGGTGCCAGTGCAATCAGGCAGTAATGGCATTTTAGAACAAATGCGGCGTGGATACACAGTGGAAGAATATAGCAAGCTTATTAAGCGTATCCGTATGTTCATGCCTAGAGGCTCTATTTCGTGTGATGTAATTGTAGGATTCCCTGGTGAGACCGAATCACAGTTTCAAGATACTTGTGATTTGTTATCGCAACTCAAGTTTGACAAGGTACATATTGCCAAATACTCAGCTCGGCCTGGCACTGTATCTGCTAGGCGCATGGCGGATGATGTTCCTCCCAAAGAGAAAGAACGGCGTCGCAAAACACTAGATGACATCCAAGCTACAGTTCTTTCTGATATTAACCGACAACTGCTTGGTAAGCGCTTGGAGGTGTTAGTCGAGGGGTATCAGCGGGATAGGTGGCGTGGACGTACTCGCACCAACAAACTTGTGTTTTTTGAGGATGACCGAGAATGTGCAGGCAATCTTGTTGATGTTGAGATTACCTGGGCTGGACCATGGTTTATGTTGGGCAAAGTATCGTCGGTTTGCTAGAAATATATATGCTTTCTCTTTGAGTACACCAGGAAAGTAAACTACCAACAACAATAATCAGACGTTTGGGCAGTGTCTACCGATTTGTAGATTTCGGTGAGGCCTGACTTGGAAATCGGTAAGTGATTCTACCTCTTGTAAGGTCATAGGTAGATATCTCAACTTTCACTCGATCACCCAGTAGTATGCGAATATAGTAACGACGCATTTTACCAGATAGATACGCAAGCACTTCGTGCCTGTTTTCTAAGACAACACGAAACTGTGTCCCAGGTAGGGCCTCAGTGACTGTGCCTTCTACTTCTATCTTTTCTTCTTTCTTTGCCATGTTAGCTCGACTAAAGTAGACTCCACTAAGTTAATATGGTACACGCCTACGTTGGCGTGATCGCCTAATAGCTTTCTTTTTTTCAATGCGGCGCATTTCGCTTTTTGAAACAAACCAGCGCTTTTGCCTAACAGCGGCAAGATTACCACTTCTCATCACTTTCTTGCGAAAACGGCTAAGAAACTCTTCAGGAGATTCGTTCGGCTTAATTGTCACCTTCGTCATGTTCATCACCCCCTTTTACCAAATCATCTGTCTCAACACTGTTGTCATCAGTTGAATCTGTAGACTCCTGATGATTTGAGTCAGGATCTATGAGACCGTCAGTCGGTGAAATATTTTTCTCATTATCCGAGCGCCTGGATTCCTGATCGGTAAGCCATTCGTGTAAACTAAGACTAACACGGTGTCTTTGTACATCCAAGCTTACTACTCTTACATTAAGCTCAGAGCCCACTATAATATCGGGACCGCCTTCTTCAGGTATTTGACTGCTGTGTAATAATCCCTCTAAACCCTCACCTAGGTCGATGAAAGCACCAAAGTCGAGTACACGCGTTACTTGGCCAACTATGTCTTGTCCTGGAGTAAGACGCTCTCCTGCCGAATCCCAAGGGCTAGGCAATAACTGCTTGATACTTAAGCCTATACGTTGCCTCTTGCGGTCAATTTTAATCACCATTACTTCTACCTCGTCCCCAGGTTGCACTATGTTTTTGGGATGATCTACTTGTTGCCATGCTAGTTCTGATACATGTACTAATCCGTCTGCAGCACCTAGATCTACAAAAGCTCCAAAGTCCCGCACGTTTATAATAGTGCCATTTAAGACCTGTCCTTCGTATAATTCAGCAATTAGTTCGTCTTTTTGCTCTGCGCGAATTGATCTCTGAGCCGCCCGCTGAGATAAGACCAGCCGATGACGCTGACGGTCTACCTCTATAACTTTCACACTGATATCTTTCCCCACCATATTCTCTAAATATTCTCTGCGTTTCGCTTCAGCTATGCCTCTAGAAATTCCTACAACATGTGATGCTGGTACGAAGCCTGGTAAGTCAAGGTAGGTCACAATGATACCGCCCCTATTAAAGCTTTCTACAGTGCCTGTTACAATGTCACCTGAGCTCAGCAGTTTTTCGGCATCGCTCCATGACTGGTGCTGAAGCGCTTGATACACGGATAATACAGGGTTTTTAGCTCCATATCCGTGTACCGTAACTATCACTTCTATTTCAGATCCCACTTCGTACTGTTCTTTAGATTTTTCGGCACGCTCCAAGTCAGATACTGGTACTAGCCCCTCTCGCTTTAGTCCTAAATCTACCAGGATGCCTTCAGCGCTGATTTCGACAATGGTTCCTTGGAGAAGCTCTCCCTGTTTAGGTTGCGCTACTTCAATATATGCTTCAAGCATTGCAGCAAAGTCGTTGTCTTCTGGTATGGATGTAGGAGAATATGGCATAAGTTTCTAAATACTTAAAATAAAAGTCGGCATCACTAACAAACAGACCTGATGCCGACGTGCTTTGCGAGCCTGACTTTGTTTTCCAGATATCCTATGGTTATGGCAATATATACTCACTTAATCTAACGCTGTAATTGTTGAACCTACACTAGTTCACCAATTGACAGATGTGCAAATGGCACCACTCCTTTATGAAAAGTAACTAAAAGTTTAGGGTAGCATTATACCTCTGCGTGGGTAGCTAGTCAAACTGAACTCGGACAACCGCGCTATATTATTGTGAGCTGAAAACTAGTTCTATTACATTGCTTCCACCAGGAATAATCAAAAATCCATCTTCGAGCTTTGTGTCAGACGCACTAGAAATTACACTAGGTTGTTTCGGCAATTTCCAATGATATCCATTGGGTGGCGATGTTCCGGATAGTTTCATGGTAAGTGTACCGTTCCAACCGGTTTCAGTAACTCTAATATCATTGGAGGTATGAAGGCTAAGTTCTCCGTAGTGTGTAGGAGCATTGTTTATTGCTATTTTACGGCCATCTGTTAACCACCACTCTGGAACTCCTTTTAACAGCTCTATAGCATCATTGCGTTCTGATATCAGCATTTCGCGCACTAGAGTGGCATAACTAGCCGCAGCCCATGCGTGTGGCATGTCTCCACCAGAGAAACTGCCGTTAGCTGGCTCAACCTGTTCAGCCCATGCGAATGTGCCTGGTAATGTCTGATTTCGTAATGTCCAACTCAATATTTGATGCATTACGTCCGTGCGATTTATTCTCAAGTACGCATGAGCTAGCTCAAGACCACCATAAGGCCAGAACTGTCCACCTAGATGGCGAAAGCCGCCATTGTCTGGCTCTATCCATAGTTTGTGATATGTATCAAATGACCTCGTGATTAGGTCGGTGTTCCTTGGTATAATTTCGTGTGGCCACAACGCAGCTACAGTGCCGCGGGCCATTGCAGAGCTGGTGGTTCCCTCCACAGCTCCAGGAATGTATGCAGGGTTTGGTCCCATAACTACTTTGACAGAATCTAGTATTGCAGTTCTGAGGGTGGTAGCCTCTGAAATCATCCACATAGCATCTTCGTGTTGGTCTAATTCTGTTGCTATAAAAGCGGCTTGTTTGAGTCCAACAACTGCCCAGAAATTATCCCAATAATGGTGCCAATCGGCCGGACCTAAGTCCTCCGCACTTTTGCTTGGTGGCAATAGGCCTTTGGTAGCACCATCGAGATTGGCGCTTAATGATATTAAGGTTGAAATGTAGAGTGCAGCTAGACGTATGTTTGGATACCAGTCTCGAATTTGTGTCTTGTTATTAGTGTAACGGTAATATTCAGATGCCAAGAATATTGCCTGGCCCTGCGAATCCCATTCATCGTCCTGCCATGGAGTGTTTTCCCCTCGGATAGGTGGTATACGTCCATCGGCATCTTGTGATTTGAAAGTTGAAGTAACGGTAGTTCGTACGCTATCTTCATGACCGAACTGGAGCAAAGCTAGTCCTGTGTATGCTGAATCTCTTACCCATACTGCATCATGTGCTAGCGGTCCTGGATGAGGGCCATCAGGATCTAAAGATAGCAACAGGTATCCTATGGATGCATTTAGGCCATTTTGTACGGTTGGGTCAGGAACTGTTAAGCCTACTTTCCCAATCGCTTGCTTCCAGTGCGCTAAGGCTTCGTTAATCTGTCGGTCGATTGATATGTCTATAGTGGGAAAATCCGATCCGGGCGAGTCTGGAAACGCAAAGTGGAATTCCGTAGTCTCACCTGGATTTAGATCTAATGGATATGCCCACACGGCAGCCAAGTCTCCATTGTTGGTGATACTAATATTATTAGTGGAAGGAACAGTTCCGTCTAAAGCTGCGTACATGGTCTTATCTAACAGAGCAATTCCTGTGCGTTTGGCTGGTGTATCTGAGACTAGGAAAGGCTTATTGTTCACCCACATTCGTCTGTTGCGCTGTGATTGTAGGTTGCATATTGGCGCAGAGTCAGCATTTGTTGCGAAAGGTCGCACAGATAACATCATAGTGAATGTAATATGTTTAGTCCCAGAATTGGTAAGTGTTACTTTCCATCGAACAGCTGCATGATTGCTGTCTCCAAAAAGCGTGTTGGTGACGACTACGTCTGCAGTTTGCCACTCCCATGTTGGCATGGGTAGGCTTGAGTCTACTAAAGAGAATTTAATTTTATTTGGATCAGCATATGTGAGAAGTCTTTGATCCAGGTGATATATCCAGATCTCTGCTCTTGGTGCTTTTGCCCAAGGTGCTACTGATCCATCAGAAGAGACAAGAGCTTCCTCAGAGACATGCGTATTTCCAGACATGGTCCATGAGTAAGGTTCTTTTTTTGACCATGCTGGCATTGGCCATTCCGGATGTGTGGTTGCTAGCAATGTAGTGTATTGTACAGATGTCATGACTTCTCTTGGGTCTCGACCAAGAATGATCGGTTGCTTTATGCCGCCGAAGCCGCCGTAGTCAACTATCCGTATCGACAAGTGTAATGTATCGTCAACTTTTCCGTGCTCAGTCAAGTCTATAAGCACGGCCTCAGGGCCTATGTTGGTCCAAGTATCTATGTGTGTGCCATTTATCCACATTGTGGCAGAGTCATCAACTTTTCCAAATCCAAGGTAGGCGGTAGGCCATTCAGGTAGGGTGATTTCTGTGATGTACCATGCGACTCCATCATAATCAAAACCACTTGCCTCCCATGGTTTGCCGGGCATTGACTCAACCCACCCTTCCTTGTTCGCAATATAATGATTCCACCCATATAATAGACCCATGTCGCTGGGGTCAGTGCGGAACAACCAACCATGACTAAGATATTTTGAGTTTGTGTGATTTATCTCACAGTCAGTGTCTTCATTGTTGATAGGCTCAAATGGAAACGTAGTACATCCGGTTAATATCAATAGTGCAGCACAGAACAATATTCTATAACTAAATATCATCTTCTGTATATGGCCGAAAGGCAATTTTCCGTGGAAAGCCGACTTGATTATGTTCACAAGACTTTCCTGACTAGAATTTGCTAGGCGCACTACTTAATTGTTACAGAAATGGCTCCGGAGAGGAAGTGCCAATTGTTGTCGGGTGGAGAGCTGGTTCCACAGACACTTGATGTATCTAAACAGACCACCATTTGTAGGTCATATGCGCCTGCAGTATCAAATGTAATCCAATCTCTCCAAGAATATTCGGTACCTGCACCCACTTTATCGGCATCGCCGTCACCGTTAAAATAACGTTTGATGTGTGGATTGGCAAACACACCCCAGGCACCAAAACTTTTGTCACTGGCGGAGGTGTTACGTATTCTTAGGTTTAACCAAATCTTCTCATTAACAGCATAATTTGCCGTACATGTAGTGCCAGCTGTACAAGTTTTTTCCGCTGCGAAGTAGGTTCCTTCAATAGGACTACCTTCTGAAGGTACAGCAGACAATCTGGATTCACTGACAGTCACTGGTATTGCCTCCGAGAGGATATACCATTTGTCGCCTGGCGCCTTGCTGGCCAGGCAGTTAGCTGCATTGTCAAGGCATATTCCCATTTGCAAGTAGTGTAATCCTGGGTTTGTTATGCTAACTGGATGATCGTCCCAGCTATACTCTGTATTCGCACCAATTTGATCAGGTGGTCTGTCCCCGTTAAATATGTACAGAAAATTCGGATACAAATTAGTGTGAACACCCCAAGCACCAAAGGTTACATATGCGCTACTGGAATTCACAATTCTCATATCTACGTTAAATGATTCACCGACGAGGAAACGAGGTGTACTTATGCCAGGTACAAAATTCGTATTTATACTGAATGTTTTGCCAGAAATTGCATCACTGGATGTATGATTAAGGCTTACCGATACCTGTGTTGCAGTGACAGCGATAGCTGTTGTGACCGTGGCCACTACGGTAGGAGTGGCAGGGGCCTGCACTATTGGTATATCATTTGTCCCACTCTCTACATATGTCCAATCTACTGAAACCCATACACGATTGCGTGCTCCGTAAGCAATCTGATACCATTTACCGTCCTCTGATTTACCTGTTACTGGAGCTACGTATCCGGCAGGCTCACTACCTAACTTATCGTAGTTTGTACCTGGTCCAGCTCGTAGGAAAATGCTGTCTGTGAACTCAAGCGTTTTAGTTCCTGATGCTACCTGGTCCGACAACGGAGTTGGTGTTGATTCGGGTGTAGGAGTGAGTGTTAGTAACGGAACAGGATTATTAGTGTTTGTTGCTGTGTCTTTGGACTCTTGATTTATAGAGACATCATCAGTAGCTACAGTATCTGGCTCGAGCGTTGCATTTAACACAGCAGGAACCACAAGTGCTGTTGGCGGTTGGTCAGTGTAGTTGAACTGTTCCAGAGCATTTGCTATTAATGCTATGCCACCTACTGCTAGCAGCACAATGGAACCAATTATGAGCACTGTTCGTGACTGTCTTGAGTTCACTTGTCTAATTGTTATTACTCCGTATCGTGAGTTGTGTGTTGGTGTTTACGTTACTACCATCAGTATATCATGCCAAACTAAGACAAGATCGTATGATTTGCTCGCTCATTATATATGATTACATTATCCGTTAGACTTTTGGCAGCGGAACTTATTGAACATA
>DCAJ01000075.1:43974-51088 GCA_002311455.1 Anaerolineales bacterium UBA1136
TTATTGAACATATTTATGGCTGTACGCCCGCAAAACTGCTGTAATGATATTGAATGCGGCCCTGCCGCATTCCAAGTGTGTCTTTTCCACCAGCTAGCTGCCCAGATGGGCTATGGAAGGTCCAATAAAAGGTCCATGAAGAGCCTGTGCCACGTACCTGATCAATTGCGAAGGTGCCAGCAGGGAGCGCTTCATGTAGTAAGTAATGGTACCAGTCTTTAATGGACTGTATTCCTAGTAATAGTCGTTGAGCATTTACATGTCCTGCATTCTCGTGATAAAGACTTGCTATAGATTCAATATCGCGATTATTTAGTGCTTCTATGTAATTGTGTAGAGGGTCGTTTGGAACATTTGGTATTGTTGGGGCAGGAGCCACAATGTTAGGCTCGGAAGCTGTCGACAAGGGCCACTTGAACCTAGCAACTGCGTCCCATAGATCGTGGTGTCCTGAGCTAGTGGCCCAATCCCATGAATACGTGTTAGCCGCAGTCAAACCCAGCTCTAGAGCCTTATTGTAAAAGCTTTGTTGGTCATCTGCTGTTGCTACCCACCCACCTGCACCGTATGCTGAACCTATAGGGATTACCGGGCGTTGATAACCCACGAGTCTTGTGTCGGTGAACTCGTCGACAGATCTCGCAAGTTGCGCGCCAGCATTATGTGCTTGTTCCCAATAGACCTGTGGCATGTTGAAGTCGCATTGTTCTAGAAAAGCTGACCAAGGCAGTTCACGATGATATGTGGGAAATCGGTAAGAGCTTAACGCAATCGGGTGATTCGGCAACCCCTGTCTTAAGTCAGCCATAAAATGTCGTGCAGCTGCATCTTTACCACGCCATTTATATTCATGCTCTGCGTCGATTACATAGCCGTCCAGTTGTAGTTCTGTGGTACGTTTAACAGCAACTCTAGCTTCTCCGGACGGGTCGTTACCTTTTACATAATGCCAGCCCCACACTTGTATTCCACGGTTCTTTAAAGCTTGAGTTACAGAAGGGACAAGGTCGTTATTATTGCGATCATACCCGAATGGGTATCGAGTATCAGCGATTTTTATCAGTACGTGGGTCAAATTAGCATCAGCTGCTTTTGATGCTATTGCTTCTGCATCACCGCCCTCGCAGTTAAGAATGCGCCAAATGAAAAAACCTTTCCCCTCTACCGTCACTTTAACCTCCACACAATTTCAATACGAGTGTTAAAATACACTTGGTAGCAATAAGCGTGCCTCAACACATGTGACCATATGCGACAAATATGAAATTCAGTTCATTTTCTAGCAAACTAACTAAAGATTTTTCTGAGGCAGATCATTCTCTAATAGAGAAAGCTTACAAATTTGCTGATAAAGCGCACGAAGGTCAGACACGAGCCTCAGGCGAGCCTTTCATAGAACATAGTATTGCCGTCGCTGCTATATTGGGCGACTTGGGTTTACCACCAGTAGTACTAGCAGCTGCTTTGCTACATGACGTAGTTGAAGACTCGACAGTGTCACTTAGGTCAATTGAAAAGATGTTTGGAGATGAAGTGGCTCAGATGGTTGATGGAGTAACAAAGCTAACTGGGCAGGTACAAAGACAACACAGTGGTGATAACTTTCAAAATCAAGAAAGTGACGATAGACATACTAAATACATATCTGATGATCAGGCTGAAACCATACGTAAGACATTCTTGGCAATGAGTGATGACGTACGTATTGTAATCATCAAGCTCGCTGATAGACTGCACAATATGCGTACCCTTAACTCTTTGCCCAGGAACAGAAGACAGCGCATAGCTCAGGAGACACTAGACATTTTTGCTCCATTAGCTAGTAGGTTGGGTATGTGGCAGATAAAGTGGGAGCTGGAAGACTTAGGTTTTCGATATGTAAATCCGAAGAAATACAAAGAGATTGCTTTAGCTATCAATCGACATAGAGTTGAACGCGAGAAACACATTGAGGCAACAGTAGCTAGATTGCAGAAAGAGTTAGAACACCATGGTATTTCTGCCGATGTGACAGGACGCCCAAAACACATTTATTCAATATGGAACAAGATGCAGCGCAAGAATATTCCATTTGACCAAATTCATGACGTTCGTGCTGTAAGAGTGCTTGTTAAGGGAAAAAACGAATCTGTGACAGATACTTTGCTAAGGTCAGATGAAATGGAACAGCAGGCTATCGCAGATTGCTATCAAGTTTTGGGGATTGTTCATCATCTATGGAGTCCTATACCCGGCGAGTTTGATGACTATGTGGCAACTCCTAAAGATAATTTTTATCAGTCACTTCATACTAATGTAGTTAACGATGAAGGTAATACTTTAGAGGTGCAGATACGTACTGAATTTATGCATGAGGGCGCAGAATATGGTATAGCGTCACATTGGCGATACAAAGAGGATGGCAAGAGAAAACAGGACAAATCTTTTGATAGACGTATAAATTGGTTGCGCTCAATGATGGACTGGAGACAAGAATTGACTGATGGTCACGAATTTGTCGATGCTCTTAAATCAGACTTGTTTCCTGATAGGATATTAGCATTTACGCCACGAGGAGACATTATAGACCTGCCTACTGGAGCAACACCAATAGATTTTGCTTACCACATCCACACGTCAGTAGGTGAGCGTTGTCGAGGCGCCAAGGTTAACGGAAGTCTGGTTTCTCTGAATCATCTGTTAAAGTCTGGAGATCAGGTAGAGGTATTAACCTCTAAAACTGGCAGACCTAGCCGAGACTGGTTGAACAGTGATCTTGGTTATGTGCGATCTGCTCGTGCTCGCGAAAATATAAGGTCCTGGTTTAAACGTCAAGCACGTAATGAGAACATTACTATGGGTCGATCTATTGTTGAACGTGAGCTAAAAAAATTAAGTATCAAAGGATATTCTATTGAGAAGGCAGCAACACTGTTCGGCTACAAAGTAGTGGAAGACTTTTTTGCTGCTGTTGGGTACGGTGATATTCAGGGTCAAACTGTGATAAACCGTATTGTTGAATTAGTTCGAGGTAAGTCAGAGGAGGAAGCCGAAAGTTTGCCGCCTCCTGAAGACGCAAAACACGACTTACAGATAGAACCCCCTGAAGTTAGTGTTTCTGGTACTAAAGGACTACTCACTCGTTTAGCGAGATGCTGTCATCCGGTCCCAGGAGACCAAATTATAGGTTACACTACTCGTGTGCGTGGAGTCACTATTCATCGTAAGGATTGTCCCAATATACTTCGGGTCCGTGAACATGACCGTTTGATTAGTGTTGAGTGGAGAACAAAACCTGACAAAGTGTATCCGGTTACGGTACGTATAGAGGCTTTTGATCGTGAGGGTCTAATGCGTGATATATCCACTATTGCAGCAGACGAGCATGTGAACATGGGAGATGTGACATCATTTATCAAAGGTCATGAAGTTCATCTAAATGTTATTTTAGAGGTGTCTAATCTTAGTCAACTTAGCAGGGTGCTTAGCAGAGTAGAAGAATTGACTAACGTGACCATGGTACAACGTTATAGGCCAGGTTGATACATACATGTTTGCACATCTCTTTAAGTGTTTCGTACTAAAGAGTCAGTCATTCGTGCTACTCGGGCTATAGACTTTACGTCGTGTACTCGTATTATGTCGGCGCCACGAGCTATTCCTATTGAAATTGCCGCTGCCGTGCCTTCGAGCCTTTCGTCCACAGATAAATTCAGAGTATATCCTATGAAAGATTTTCTGGAAGGGCCAATTAATATTGGATAACCAAGCTCTGTAAAGTAATGAAGCTCGTTAATAAGTCGTTTATTTTGACTTACACTTTTCCCGAAACCTATCCCAGGGTCAATTACAATATTCTCCTTATCTATATTGGCGTTACGGGCCATGGCAATGGAATTTTCTAGCTCGGTTCTGATGCGTGGCAACAAGTCGTTATACAATGTGGTCGTATATCGGTTACCAAGCACCTCGTTAGTTTCGGTATCAAGTGGTCGACTACTGTTGTGCATTAAGATAACTGCAGATCTGTGCTTAGATATAATGTTTCCTAGTTCTGGATCCTGACGTAGTCCCCACACGTCATTTACGATAGATGCTCCCGCAGCGAGTGCTGCATCAGCTACGATTGATTTGCTAGTATCTATAGATATTGGTACAGAAATATTAGCTGCTAATGTTTGAATAACTGGTATGACTCTGTCTAATTCTTGACTGACTGTTATAGGGCTGCTTCCTGGTCTTGTGCTTTCACCGCCTATGTCTAGCAAATGTGCACCATCTTTAACAAATTTTGTCCCCAACTCTAACGCAGCAGTAACTAATTCTGCCTTTTGACCTAAACCGTCTCCAGAGAAAGAGTCAGGCGTGACATTGATTACACCCATTAGATATGTTTGCGTACCCCACTGGAAGTGATTTGGTAGATACATTAGTAGCGGTTCAGATAATGTGTTGGTTAATAATTTTGAAAATAAATCTGACTGTGCGTTTTGAGTAGGTACTTTTATCGGTTGTGGAATGAACTACGGTTGCTTGCCATTATTTTAGTTTAGCCAGTTGTACTCCTTGTTTTTGCTGATGCTTTTACGAATGCTGAAAATAGAGGATGAGGGCGATTAGGGCGAGAAAGAAATTCAGGATGGAATTGAACACCCAACATGAAAGGGTGGTCTCTAAGTTCTGCAATTTCAACTAGTTGTTCGTCTGGTGAAAGCCCAGAAAACACCACACCATTTTCAGAAAAAACTTGGCGATACTCATTGTTGAACTCGAAACGATGACGATGGCGCTCGCTGACATGCGAGTTGTCTGTAGTGCCGTACGCCTCCGCAGCCCGAGTGCCAGGTATCAGCCTACATGGATATACACCTAAACGCATGGTTCCACCCATATCGCCAATGTTGCGCTGGTTAGGCATTAGGTCAATAATTGGATTAGAGGTTTCTTTATTAAACTCTGTTGAGTTGGCATCATTTGTGCCTAATATAAACCTTGCAAATTCTATGCACATTACCTGCATACCTAGACATAGACCGAGGTACGGAATCTTGTTTTTTCGTGCCCAGCTGGCAGCATTAATCTTTCCTTCTACTCCGCGCTCTCCAAACCCCCCAGGAACTACTATTCCATCGCATTTTTGTAGTAAATGATTAGAGTGGTTCACATCGAGGTTGCTGGATTGTATCCAGGTGATATCTATGTCGTGGCCTTGTGATAACCCAGCATGTCGTAATGCCTCTTTTACACTAATATAAGCATCTTCAAGTTCTACGTACTTTCCCACTACAGCTATTTGCAACGTGTCGGTCTGCTTGTAAACCGATTCAATGATTTTATTCCACTCTGACCAATCTGCGGATTTGTACTTGTCATGCAGATTTAACTTTTCCACCAAATAATTACCAAGATTTCTTTTCTCCAGCAACAGAGGAACCTCATAGGTGACCTTGGTCGTTGTTAGAGGAATAACAGCTTGTTCCGGTACGTCACAAAAAAGTGCAATCTTGGTGCACAGTTCTTGATCTATGTCATAGTCGGCACGTGCCACGATTGCATCAGGTGAAATACCGATGGACCGCAATTCTCTAACTGAATGTTGAGTGGGCTTTGTTTTTAATTCGCCTGTGGCGCCTATGTGAGGCAACCAGGTGACATGGACGTAAACTGTATTTTCCCGCCCAAGTTCAGCACGTAGCTGCCGCAGAGCCTCTAGAAACGGTAGACTCTCTATATCACCAATAGTACCACCTACCTCTACGATTATTGTATCGGCCCCGGTTTCTTGCGGCACTAGTTTAATGTGACGTTTGATTTCATTGGTAATATGAGGGATTACTTGTATAGTGCCACCTAGGTAATCTCCACGTCGTTCTGCCGCGATGATATCAGAGTAAAGCTGGCCTGTAGTCACATTACAAACACTTTGGAGATTGATATCTATGAATCTCTCATAGTGTCCAAGATCTAAATCGGTCTCAGCACCATCATTGGTGACAAATACTTCACCATGTTGATAAGGGGACATGGTGCCAGGATCTACGTTAAGGTAAGGATCTAGCTTTTGTACCGATATTTTCAAACCTCTTTCTTTTAGCATGCGACCCATGGCTGCTGCCACAATGCCTTTGCCTACAGAACTTACCACACCGCCAGTCACAAAAATATATTTAGTCATTTAGTATATGTATATATAGTGATACTAAAAGGGAGGGTCACTTATTGGGTGCCCTCCCTTTTTCGTCGATGCCTGTGGTACAGTACTCTTGTGAGTTGATTTCGATCATTATTGGACCATATAGTGAAAACATGAATAGCATTTGATATCAATAATTATTGCACAACTAGCAAGCGTATCTATTAAGTCGTGCCCGTACATTTCGTTTTGCTCTAACTAGCGTCTTTCAACATAGCTTCTATCTTAGTGGTATATGTTGTGGCTGTGCCAGCGCCCACTACTCGATCCACCTCTTCGCCCCGTTTTATAAAAACCATAGTGGGTATACCCTGTATACCATACTTCATTGCTAAGTCCGAGTTATCGTCTATATTTACTTTAGCTACCGTGATTTTTCCAGAGTATTGTGTAGCTAAGTCATCAAGTATTGGTGCTACGGTTTTGCATGGACCGCACCATGGAGCCCAAAAGTCTAACATGACCGGCTTATCAGATTGTAATATAGCTTTCTCAAATGTTTTGTTGTCTACTTCAATTGGTGCTGTCATTATTCTAAGCAACCTCCGTTTACTATTGGCTGTTTTGGGTATTGCTCTTCTTGCGGTACAAGACCTGGTTCAGGACTGATTTTGTTGTACAACAATAATTGTAATTGTTTAGCAGTTGTCATTATATATTTTTTATTCAAATCAACCACGTATTGATCATTTATTTTTACCTAATAAATAGTGACATTCATAAGAATAAAAAGGACGGCTATTATTGTGAATGGAAGTAACAGCCCAACTATTGAGTTCAGCTGGTGGTTGTTGCTTCTTGTAACAAACTTTCCAAGAGTATTTAGGTGACCTACAGACCCAAACATTCCACCAAGGGCAACACCCCATAATATAGCGCCGCTCCAACCACCAACATTGGTTCGAATCTGTGGCCAGAAATTAGCCGCCATAAGAGCTCCTA
>DCAJ01000075.1:51136-55455 GCA_002311455.1 Anaerolineales bacterium UBA1136
ACCAGCCCTATAACTATACCCATGAACTGATTAATTCGCAAATTTGGCTTGTTAGTCAATAGTTAACCAGGAACCTCGTACATAGATATACAACTGTACACATGCTAATGTTTTGTTTGTATACATATGTTTTGTCATTAGTTTATTCATTTTGACAATATTTTTACCAACGCAACCATTTGCTGTTCATATGTTATGAGTGTAAAGTATATGAGCAGCAACATTGACTGTCAACGAGCTTGATAATTATTCGGGTCGGTAATGATATTCTCAAATGACCAAGTGCAAATATTATGAGGCACCGAACCAATACAGCACTACTTGAATGGACAGCTATATTGTTGATACTTGCGTCAGTATTGGCGCTAGTGCTTCAGCTGGTGTCTTATCAAAACATTAGATCTAATCTTCAGTTTGGTATGACTATTGCCGATGTGCCAGTGGGTGGCATGTCACTGGAGGAAGCTGAGGACACCTTGACACAGGTGTATGCAACCCCTGTGGAGCTTCATTTTCGAGACGAAGTATTGTTCTTAGAGCCTGCAGAGATTAGCTTTCGTCTTGAAACCGAATCCATGCTAGCAATTGCTGATACATATAGGACTGATACTAGTTTTTGGTCTAGCTACTGGGATTATTTGTGGCGGCGTCCTGGTGATCCAGTGATTGTCCCAATAGTAGCTGAATATTCTAGTGCGCAATTGCGTAATTTCTTGGTTGACTTGGCCACACGATATGATTTTCTACCGATTCCTCCGAAACTGGATTCACGGTCCCTTGTTATAGTGCCTGGTTCTCCAGGGTACAAGCTAGATATAGAGTCGTCTATGTCAATAATAGATATGGCGTTGCAAGTGCCAACAAATAGACGAGTCATTTTGACTGTACAAGATAGCTCGAGCGAATCGCCTACTATAAATGCTCTAGGCGCCCAAATTGATAGTTATATTGAACAATTGGGCTTCAATGGAATTGTTAGCTTAGAGGTGGTTGATTTGCTTACTGGAGAGCAGCTTAGCCGTAATCAAGGAGTAGCTTATGCTGGTCTTAGTATTATGAAGATACCCATTATATTGGAAACTTATAGAGTGCTTGACAATGAACCTTTAGAAGAAACCGCTAAAGTAATTGAGGGTTCAATAGTGCAATCCTCTAATTTGTATGCCAATATTTTGTTGAGTCAGATTGGTAACGGAGACAAGATTAGTGGTGCATCTGTGTTGACTTCCAATATGCAACTTTTAGGTTTGGCGAACACTTTTATGGCTGGCTATTTCGATCAAGAGGGAGACCCACCAGTAGTTCAGACTCCGGCAAATCAACGCACTGATGTTGATACGGATCCAGATGCGTTTATGCAGACCACTCCAGAAGACATGGCAAGTCTACTTACTATGTTGTATCAATGTAGCCAGGATGGTAGTGGAGGAATATCAGTAGTGTTTCCAGATAAGGTTACCCAGAAAGAATGCCAGTCGATTGTAAACTTGCTGAGCCGCAATAAAATTGCCACTTTGATTGAGGCAGGTGTACCAGAAGGTATAACAGTTGCTCATAAGCATGGATTTGGTGTTGGAGATACTATAGGAGATGCTGGTATAGTGTTTTCTCCTGGAGGGGATTACGTGGTGGTTATTTATGTTTGGCACTCGGAATATCTCGAATGGGAATATACTGCTCCTATAGTCGCAAATATTTCGCGCATGATATTTAACTACTTTAATTCCTGAGAAATTCGAGTTACTGCAAGCGCCAATCCTACTATGACCCAGAAGCAAGTTTGAGAAGATTGAAACTCCAGATTTACATAATAATGGTCAAAAAGACCGATGATTGTCGTAGCTAAGAGGGCACCGTATATACCTAACCATTGCGAAGCCAAACCATTGTTTGTAAGCGCATCTAGTCTGTGCTTTATACCCCAAATAAATACTGTGGCAATTACTATTGTAAAACTACTGAAGCCTATTAGGCCTACTTGCTCTGAAAGTAGTAAATAAGCACTTGATACTCCTAAATATATGTCTGCATCGGGAGTTCCTCCAAAACCTACTCCGAAAGCAGGATAGCGATTTATCAGAATAAGCGCATCCTTATATTCACCGAAGCGCATGCTGGTGGCCAAGTCTTGGCCTTTAATTACATCAGTGAAGTGGGATACATACTGTTGGGACAAAGGCAGAAACGATATCAATAGTATTGTCGCAGCTATTACCCAGAATACTCTCCGGTACCTTATAACAGCAACGAAAGTCATTGCTGCTAGCAAAGCAGTCATTGCAGTGCGTGAATAAGTGAGAAAAAGAGCTATTATTGTCACAGCTAGCATTAGGATGCTTATTGACCGCCGCCCAAAAATTGGAGTTCTTGTACTTATTTGAGGCACAAGCAGAGCTGCCACTATTGCGAGTAGTCCACCAAATATATTAGGGTCTACAGATGTACCGATAGCACGGAGCGGGTTTGTGGGGTTGTCCTCAATATAGCGTAACATGTTGCCACTAGGGTAATTGAATACACTAAGGTAATTTAAGCTGCGTTCGGCTAAGTTTGGGGGAGCAACATATAGAGCTATACCCAAAATTGCTGCAGCAAACCCGGATACCATAATTATTTTGATCAAGCGTCCGAGAACATCTCTGTTGCGTACCTGTTCAACTATTATTAAAGCCAGTGCTATATTGAGTATATAGGCCACGAATTTGCGAAACAAATTTGGGCTGTGTACGGCATTTCCTAAACCCAAAACGAAAGACAAGATTGATAACAGTATAAATACGATAATTGGAATATGGGCGGGAGTAAAAGCGAGAGATCGACGATTGGTTTTTAAGCGTTCTGAGAGAAAAACCATATAGACCGTGGCGATAGTAACGTCTAAAAAGGTGGGGGTCAATATCAATTTAATTGGCAACGTACCAAACGGGATAAGAGTGAATATTATAATAGTGGACCAAAGGGCAATCTCTGATTGAATTAATACCCAGGTTATGAATGTTGCTGACATTAGTAGACCAGCTGCTATCCAAGTATCTGCAAAGCTCAGTAGAGCACCAAAGGCGGTTGATAATATACCTATTACTGTTCCCACAACTGTGGAGACGCGGTAATTAGACGTTTTGTAAGCCTCAATCATTGCGGTCACCGAGTTTCCAGAAGCACAGCGCTATTGTCAATAGTAAACCGATTATGCTCCCGGCAAATCCTTGTCTCAGTAATAAGGGGTTGTATTCTAATAGTACACGCTGTGGTCCTGGATTTTGCAAATGTACACCCTGTACATACCCATTTACCATTTCGGTAGGCGCTTTTCTGCCATCAACTGTTGCGGTCCATCCAGGGTACCATGCCTCACTGACCACCAGGAGAGATTCATCTTCGTTTTCTACTTCTAGTTCGATGTAGCCTGGTCTGTCTGATATAACTTTTACGCTTCCTCCAGCTGATTCTATTGTTTGATTTGATGACAATATCAGAGCAACCTTGTGAGGTTCAAAATCATCAGATTGCATGATCCGCCATATATCGGATTTTGATGTAACACCCTGAGTTTTCTCTGCTAACCATGCTCGTTGAGCCTTCCAAGGAAGTCTATATACTTTAGCATCGCCAGAAGGGGACATGCCATGATAAATGGGTGTGGCAGGTAGAAGCAAGCCCTCACGCGTTATAGGCTGCATTTTCCATGTAATCAAGTAGTCAATTCCAAGCAGCCTAAATCTTGTGTGCTCCGAGGCTAGTTCATCGAAATCGACCCAGGTCTGCATGCGGATTGGTGAAATACCACCCCACTCATGTAGCCCGTATGCACAGGCCCAATGACCCTGCATGCGTGCATCATCTTGTGTTCGGAACCACCGTTCGGTACTAGCGTCTAGGTGGATAGGTTTTACTAAAGATATGTCAGGGTATGGATTAAAAGGCACATGAGCATTTGTGGACATATTGGCGGAGAATAGTTCGATGGTAGTTACAAGGACAAGGGCTACAGGAAAAATGCGGCGAAGTGGTCTGGTAGTTATAACAAACGCAGTTAGCACCATGCCGATTGTAAAAAGACCTAATCGTGCAGGAATATGGCCCCATAGTTCTGGAAAATTCTGAGCGGCTGCAACAGAAACGATCAACATTATTATCGCGACAGGAATAAGGTTCCTAACCCATCTGAGCGTGCTATACAATACATCTCGCTGTCTACGTTTTAGCGGACCTGCAATTGTTGATACCGTCAATGATACTAGTACTGCGGACGTCATTGATATGATTACAGCTGCTCTTTCTTGTCCTCTGAACAGCTTAAATACAGGAAGCAGCCAGTA
>DCAJ01000075.1:55505-73031 GCA_002311455.1 Anaerolineales bacterium UBA1136
AAACTAACAGAGAGACTACTCCAGCTCCTAGCCAGAAACGTGCTGGCCTGTCACGCCTAAGCGGCAGAGCTATTAGAGCAAATGTCAGCCCCATTATTCCAATGTATAGTGGCTGCCAAAGATCGGTGCTAACAAGTCTTGTAACAAAGAATTGTACAATATCTTGAGTCGAGAATCCGCGGGATAGCTCGTCAAACGGTAGGCTTGAACGAGTTGATAGTGAAAGAAACTGCATCTGTGGAAAAAGTTGTAGAGCAACTACTAGAATTAGAAAGCCGAACATTATAGAAGTCCAACATGCAATCCAGACCCAGGTGCGTCCTGACACTATCGATCTATAAAAGAAGTACGCTATGCTCAAATATGTTATTAGAAGGAATGTTTGAGGATGGCCTGCCAAAAATGCCATTGAATATGTGCAAATTGCACCGGCAATTGCACGCCCGTTTCCACCTAATGAAAAACGGCGCAAAGCTAGCAGTAGTAAAGGCATCCATGTGGCAGTCTCCAAGCTAGCGGTTTGTAATGACGGGTACCCAGTGAGATATCCGCCATATGCTAATACTATTGATCCCAATAAAGCTCCTATGCGGCTGCCACACTCTTCTTTAAGAAATAAATAACCAAATATGCTTATAGCTAGATAATGAAAAATCGCTTCAGTTGTCAAGGCTATCAGCGGGAAGTTGTTGTAGCCTAATAGTTTTAATACGCCAAAGTTTAACAATACTGGTGGATAGAATATTTGTGCTTGAGGGTCAGCATGGAAGGGATATCCACCAAAGAAGCAATTAGTCCATAGTGGCATTTGTCCAGCTATGAACTGCCGGAAGGCGATGGTCCTAAACACAAAAAATTGCTGGGTAAAGTCCCCGTCGGGGAAAACTACTTGATTAGGCTCATCAGCAAAATATCGCCAGAAAAACAATACCCATAACAACACAAGAATACAAACAGGTATTACGGTTTTATTAGCGCGGACCCATCGGTCAAGAGATAACATTGCTATTGTTCCATCGTTACCTTGATTCTGTTCAGCGACACATAGTTTTCAATCCAACGGCCCTCAGAGTTTATACGTTGCAGACGTGTACCCGTGTCATCATACAACCCAATTTGGAGATTATATATTCCTGGAGGTGTATTTGACGCTAAATCGATAGGGTGTACATCTTTTACTATATCACCTGGCTTGCAGGATGTAGTAGGATAAGATCCTGCTTCAGGCCAGGAGTCGTGTTGTCCCCACACTTGGTTGCCTTCACCCCGTATCTGTGCAAAAACAGTATAATCACGCCGCATGTTTTTTTGACAAAGCCAATATAGAGTTAGATTTACATTTTGTCCAGGAGCAATCACCTGGGTATCGGTATCATATCCTATAAGCTCTATACGGTTCTGGAAATTCACTGATAGAGAATTGGGAAAGCGACCAGGATGAGCATCTAACTTTAGTTTGTCGATGTGAATATTGTTGTCTCCCTCACGCTGGTGCAGACGTTCTCCGGTTTCGAAATTATACAAACCAACAGTCAGACTCAATTCGGTTGGAGCACTCACAGTATTCGGTATTGGTATTATATAGCGGTCTGCAATGGTCATTCCTGGCTTCATCAAGCTTGTAGGCAACAATCCAATGCCTGGGTAGGTATCCCGTTGTGCCACAACTATGTCGTTTTGGTCGGTCAGATGTATAAACACGCTCCAGTTGTCAGTCATCTTTGTGATTGCAGTCCAGTACAATGTTAATTCCACGCTTTCGCCAGGAAGCACATATGATGATGGTAGAGTATATCCAAGCAGCCTCATTTGAGCATTGCCTGCTTTAGTGAACAGATCGGTTGACCGCCAAGAAATCTTTTGTGAGGTAAAGGTGGGTAGGCCCTCCAAATTGTGTAATTCTCGCACAGTATAAGTGGGTGCTATTATCAAATGAGGCGTAATTGCAGAAATTGCAAACATAAATACTGCTAAAGATGCTATTATCAGTGGTCGGAGATTGTAAGAACCACTAGGAATCACACTATATATACCTAAAGTAAATAACACCGTAATACTCTGTATGGCCGTGAATGCCAATCTGCCCTGAGATGACCAAGTATCAGTTGCCCATTGAATTAGAGACGCAATTACTATACAGACAAATGTTGCATTAAACACTAAGGGTAACCATTGGTCAGTTTTCCATCCACCCTCTTTCAGTTTGCGTACCAAGAACATTATTAATCCAACTATAGACAATATAGATAGTGTGTTTAATGTTGTGTATACCCATTGAGGTAATGGGACATTGACTGCTCCAAAGAGACCCCAGTATGACTGCATGAATCCAAGTCGTTCACTCCATAATTGCGCCAAAGGTGCTGGGTGCGACCGTTTTCCTAGAACCTCCACAAATACGTTTATTCCAGTTAGAGATCCATAAAGCCTTAAGTTTCTCTGGAACCACCATCCAGATATGGCTATAGCGGTACCGAACGTTACTACCAATTGGCTCAGTAGTAACAATGCGTGCAAAAAGCAAACCTTGAAATGATTACGGTTTGGATGATTCCACCAGTCTAAGATTTTGCTGTAAGTTATTGACAAACCAACTATTGGAAACAAGGTTAACAATGATAGTTTAGTAAGTGCGCCTAGTCCTAGTAGTACACCCAATAGTATGTGCAAAGTGCTTATATGTCCTGTAAGGCGATATAAATCTCTTCTTATTGTGAATCTGAGCTTAGCATTTTCCTCTTCGAATTTTCTTGCACTTGATACAATCAACATGATTGCACTTGCGATTAGCATGGCCAGATTATCATTGTTAATTGAACCTGATATGAAGGCGTACATTGGAGTGAATGCAAGTATTGCTGCAGCTCCAACAGCAAGTGATGAGTGACCAGGCATAAGGACTTGTGCTATTCGGTATGTAAGGTATACAGTGCCTGCACCAAAAAATACCGACAATATACGAATTAATCGCATCGCTAGTTCTGTGCCTGAATAGGACAAAAATTTGTGCCTCGGTGGATGGATAGCCATGTTTACGTTGCCGTCCATTGTTACTACACCATTGTCTACATGTGGGTTCAGCCATCGAACAGAATGCATATCAGATGTATCTATCCAGCTAGTGGCTAGTGCCATAATATAATAGTAAAGAGGTGGTTGACCCGCTTCCTGTCTCCAGGGGCCTGGTTCGTTTGGGTCGAGTACAGGAAGCCCCTTGCCTTGTGCAATTTTCCACACTACTGGATAGTGCCATAGTTCGTCTGATGCCTCAAATATAGGTGTTGTCAGGGCAAATGTGATTCCGACTGCGACGAACAACAGTAGTACCAGTGCAAGTAGGTATTGGTAGCGAAGGCTCACTTGTAGTATCAGTGTTGCATCAATACTTCTGTAAAGAAGTTGGTTGTTTGGTTAGCTATAACTTGCCATTGAAAATCCTTTGATAGTGACATGGCCGCTAGGCCTATACTGTTCCTTAGTGCAGTATCTTCATGCAATCTTCTAACCGCTGCTGCTATGGATAGTGGGTCATCGGGCGGAACAAGCATTATGTTTGTTTCATGCTGCAAACGTTTGTTAGCTGACTTAGGGTTGGTAGTTATGGTTGGGCATCCGTGCGTGATGCAGGCAAGAAGCGATCCGCGGCGAAAAGATGCACCATCACTGTATGGCATTACCATTAGATCACAACTTAGTAATGCGGATGACGCGGTTAATGGATTGACGTATCCAGTTTTAACAATGTGTTTCTCTACGCCTAAGTTATGTGCTAGGTTGTTTGCCTCTAGGTAGTAGTTGGAGTTGGTAGTGTCAGTGCTGCCAGTTAGTTCGCCAATTAACAGAAGGCGAGCCGGCAAGCCATTTGAGTGCAATTCAGCAAGAGCTTGTATTAGTGTTTTTCCGCCCTTACTTCTATTCATTAATCCGAAGTATCCTATGACTAGTTCATTTTTACTAATCCCGTATTTTGCGCGAAATTTGGTTTTAGAAAACGTGTTTGTGGAATTGTATGGAATATTGCTACCTATAGGTATTTCTACTAATCGTGGTAGTTGGAGTTCATTTGCACAAACATGATAGTCTTCAGAATTGGTAGTTATAACTCCATCCGAATAACGAGCCATTTGGCAAATAGCTTGTCTCCGTAAGTTGCCAGCCTTTGGAAAAAGATATGGTTGTTCAAGGTCATGAAAAGTAGTGACAGTTGGAGGGATTGTGATACAAGGCAGAAAATGAATAGGTGGTCTCATAGCGCCATATGCAGCAGCTTGATATTGGATACATAAAATGTCTAGATCTGAGGTTGTCTTTCGTATTCTCCATAGATCTAGCCAGCTCCATCGTCTAGAAACATTTGCTATAACTTCGTGTTCGTCAGCATAGTTTTTTGGGTGCAGACAGCGTTGATCAGTGATTACCTGAACTTTGTGACCGCTTGCAGTTAGGTGTAGTGATAGAGTGCGTGTGTAATCACCTACACCACCTTTCATAGGGGGGTATTCGCCGGTTACAATACCTATGTTCATTTTTGTTGTAGTATGTGTAAAGTCAGAACCGCCTCTTTACTACATAGTCTGCAATAGTGTACATAGCATCCAGATACTTGCAATCAGGCAATTTTTGTAGAGCTGATTTTGCGCTCTCTACATACTGACGTGCTTCAGCAAGCGAAGAGTCAATTGCGGTAGATGAACTTATAGACTGAATTATACGTTCATATACCGCTTGGTCGTTATTGTGACCATTGCGCAGAGATGCTACATCAGAATCCTCGGGATTGTCTTCAATATAGTACAGAGCGGGCAATGTGAGTAATCCTTGTTGTAAATCATTTCCTACTGGTTTACCTATATCTTCTGACTTGCCGACAAAGTCTAGAATGTCATCAATAATCTGAAATGCTATGCCTGTTTGAATACCATAATGGCGCATTGCATCAATTGCTTTCTCATCTTTAGTCCCAAGAATCGCTCCGGCCTCAGCTGCTAACGCAAACATTGAAGCAGTCTTGGCTTTAATTCTTTGAAAGTAATTTTTGCGACTTGCTGTATTTTCATCTACAAAGCTTTGTTTAATTTCACCATTAACTATAGTCATTAATGTCTCAGCAAAAAGATTCATGACTTGCACGCTTTGGGTTTGAGCTGCAAAGCTTGCGGCCCTAGCAAAGAGGTAATCACCAGTTAGTATTGTAACTTCAGAAGATAAATCGGCGTTAAGGGTCTTGATTCCACGGCGCAGCAAAGAGCCGTCTATTAGGTCATCATGTACCAGAGTCGCAGTATGGAGCATCTCCACAGCAGATGCTAGAGATATGGCGTGCTGTTGATCAGCTTCAAATATTCCTGCACTCAGTAATGCTACTATTGGTCTAACGCGTTTGCCTCCTGAATCTAGGAGGTGTTCGGTAGCTGCAGTGAGTACGTCATGCTGGTCATTGAAAGTTTCTCTAAGACGATTTTCGATTGAGATCAACTGTTGGCTGATTGGCGCTAAGAGTTCTGAAATATTATCCAAGTTTGTTTTCTGGGTATACATATTAATTATTCCAGTCGAATAGTGTTTGTGCGTTCTCTGTACTGGATTTTGCAATCTCGCATGTGTCCACGGATTTTAATTCAGCGATTTTTTCTGCTACCCAGCGCACAAAAGCAGGTTCATTTCTTTTGCCGCGCTTAGGTTGTGGAGACAGAAATGGTGCATCAGTTTCTATTAATATTCGGTTTAGCGGTAAGCTAGTTACCGTGTCTCTTAAAGTATACGCCTTATTAAAAGTTACTGATCCTGTAACACCAATGTAGAATCCCTTTTCCATTGCCATATTGGCATGAGTTTCTAGCCCACTAAATGAATGAAATACTCCGGGTTCTGACGTTGTTCCTCCACAAGCCTGCCACTCACTTACAATTCTTATAGTGTCTTCATAAGCATCTCGACAGTGTACAATGACTGGAAGGCTTAGTTCCGCTGCCAGGTCCAGTTGGATTCTAAAACGGTTTCGTTGTTCGTCTGGTGGAGTGATTTCTCTGAAATAATCTAACCCTATTTCACCAATTGCTACGACATTAGGGTGCCTCGCTAGTGTACGTAACTCCTGTAACTTTGATTTGTCCAATTGTACATCCTCATTAGGGTGAATACCTACAGCCGCAGACACTAATGTATATTGCGTAGACATTAGTATGGCCGCTTTGCTGGTTTTAATATTAGTGCCTGGATTAATTACTCTAGTCACCTTGTACTGCGCAGCTCTCTGCAATATTTGATCTCTGTCCTGATCAAATATCCGGAAATCCAGGTGACAATGCGTGTCTGTTAGCAAACCGTACCGTACTACGGTAAACCCGCGATACTAAGGCCGTCTTGGAGAATTTTCTGTACTCTACCAGCATCGGTAGTTTCACAATAAATTCTTATTATGGGCTCAGTTCCAGAAAAACGGATTAGAAGCCAGTCTCCACCTTCTAGATTGAATTTAAATCCATCAGTTGTATCCACGTCTACAAGTGAAAGTCCGCCAATTGCGGATGGCATAGCATTACTTACTCTATCTATAATGTGTTGTTTTTGATCATCAGGGAAATTGCTGTCAATCCTATCGTAATAGGATTGGGTCCCAGTTCTCGAAAACAGACTTTCTAATAGTTGCGATGGTTTTTGATTTAGTGTTCGCATAAGGTCTAACATGTACAACCCTGCGAGTATTCCGTCTCTTTCGGGTACGTGGTTCTGAAATGCGAAACCACCTGATTCCTCGCCTCCTATTATTGCGTTTGTCTCAGTCATTTTAGGTGCCACAAATTTGAATCCGACTCCTGTTTCATATACTGGTACGTTATACAATTCCCCCAACTTGTTTAATAGTGATGTTGTAGAAATGGTTTTCACTATAGGACCCCGTGCTAGGCGCACTTCTAACAGATAGAAGGCGAGCAACCCGAAAACACGTAATTGGTTAATAAACTGACCATTTTCGTCACCTATCCCCAAACGATCGGCATCTCCGTCAGTAATTAGACAGACATCCGACCCATTTTCCACAGCTATTTGTAGGCCAGCATCAATGTTGGGTGGTATTGGTTCAGGACGGCTCATTTCTGGGAAAATAGGGTTGCGAATGTTGTGTATCTCTTTAATTGTAGTGATACCTCCTTTTAGGAGGCGAGTGAACCATCCTGCTCCATTTCCCCACATAGCATCTACTGTTATATTGAACCCAGCATTCCTGAGGGCAGCTAGGTCAACCATGTCATGCAAATGCTCTATATATGCAGGTGCTGGGTCGAATATCTGCACCAACTCTTGAGTATTGGATGTGATAATACTTTTTACTGTGCTGACGGATGGTATGTGCGATTCGATGTTTTTTAGACCATCTG
The DNA here is from genome assembly GCA_002311455.1 of Anaerolineales bacterium UBA1136. GTDB lineage: Bacteria > Chloroflexota > Anaerolineae > Anaerolineales > UBA11657 > UBA11657. Next base: position 62,885 of record DCAJ01000075.1, read on the forward strand.
GGGCAATTGCTCCTCCAGTGTGGTCCCGTACTTTAAAGCCATTATCAGTGGGTGGGTTGTGGGATGCTGTTATGTTAATGGCACCTACTGCTTGTTTATCTATGACTGCATAAGCTATTACTGGAGTTGGAGTAGCAGTGTTGGTAAGCCATACATTTAGTTTGTTGGCTGACAGAACCTCAGCTACTGCTCTAGCAAAATGTTCTGATGCGTAACGCTTATCATACCCAACTACTATAGATTCGCCTGAATGTCCTTGCTCAAGCACATGGCTTGCATATCCTTGCGTACATCTTCGCACATTGTCAAATGTATAGTCTTCGGCGATTTGTCCTCGCCAACCGTCCGTACCGAATTGTATCTTGGTCTCAGGATCCATTGCTAGTAAGGTTTCTGACTAGTATCGTACTGTAGTGAATTCTGCTATATCGGGCATTTTCATGCCTGATTCCAATTTCTCTATGTCAGCAGTGACCATGTTTTGCATCAGCTGTTGGAAGGTCATACGAGGCTTCCACTTAAGGAATTTGTTTGCTAAGCTTGCATCGCCTACTAACAAATCTACTTCTGCCGGGCGGTAGAATCGGGGATCAGAAATTATGTGATCAAGATAATTTAACCCCACATGCGCGAAAGCAGTTTCACATATGTCACGAATGCTGTGGGTTTCTCCGGTAGCGATTACATAGTCACCAGGCTCCTCTTGTTGAAGCATTTTCCACATTGCTTCTACGTAATCTCCGGCAAAACCTATGTCACGGCGCGCGTCCAGATTTCCCATTCGCAATTCAGTGGCATAACCTAACTTGATAGCTGCAACTCCCAGGCTAATCTTGCGTTCTACAAACTCTATCCCTCTGCGAGGTGACCCATGATTAAACAATATTCCAGAACTAGCATGCATGTTATAGCTTTCGCGGTAATTTACTGTGATCCAATGCCCGTAAACTTTTGCTGCCCCATAGGGGCTTCGTGGATAGAAAGGAGTGTTTTCACTTTGTGGAACCTCTCTTACTTTGCCAAACATTTCACTACTCGAAGCTTGGTAATATCGGATCTCCGAGTTAACGGTTCGGATTGCATCCAATAAGCGTGTGACCCCTAGGGCTGTAATCTGTCCGGTGAGCACTGGTTGCTGCCATGAAGTAGGCACAAACGACATAGCACCTAAATTGTATACTTCGTCGGGTTCAAATTCTTGTAAAACAGTTGTCAATGAAACCTGATCTAGTAAATCTCCTTGTACCAACGTAATTTTGTTTTGCACATTATGTAATCGGTCGAGGTTGATAGTACTGGTTCGTCTCACCATCCCTATTACTTCATAACCCTTGTCTAGTAGTACTTCTGCTAAATAGGAACCGTCTTGCCCTGTTATTCCAGTAATGAGAGCTGTTGGCATCGCTTTAATCGGCGAGATCTTTCACCGTGTCTCCTTATGCGTAGATTTGAGTTTGTTTCTTTCAAAATCTAACAAGTCCGATAGTGTCTCTGGGAGCGTAATTTCAGGCTTCCAACCAGTAAGTTTATGAAAGCTAGTGCAATCTGCGACTAGTGCTGGAGTGCTCGAAGAGCGAACACGACTAGGATCAACTTTTATTGCTACTTCAACATTTGAAAGACCAATTAGTGTTTCAAGTAACTCTTGAATAGTATACATATTTCCGCTTGCTATATTATATGCTGATCCAGATTCGCAATATTCCATTGTCAGGGCATATGCTCTAACCATGTCACGAACATCAGTGAAATCTCTACGATCAGATAGGTTTCCGACCAATATTGTGGGTGGTTGCTGACCAACCTCAATTCTAGCCAGTTGTCTGGCGAATGCAGTTGCTACAAACTGATCGCTTTGCCTTGGCCCTATGTGGTTCAATGGCCTAACACGAATTACATCCAATCCGTGACCTAAAAAATATGCTTGGGCTAGCAGGTCTTCAGCAGCCTTGCTAGCACTGTAAGGGCTGTTTGGCTTAAAACATTCATCTTCTTTGATTGGAATATTGATAGGATTTACTTTACCATATACTTCCATTGAAGTCACTATAAGCACTCTACATTTTAGATTAAGTTTCAAAACAGCATCTAGTAAGTTTAGAGCAGCATATACGTTGGCGTCATAGTTAACTTTGGGGTTTTCCCAGCTGCCGTGTACAGATGCCTGGCCTGCCAGGTGATATATATAATCCGGTTTTACTTGCTCAAGATAGGTCATTGTAGCTTCAGAATCATTAAGATCCATGCAGTGGTAACTGAAAGGGGTATCCAATTGCAGTACTGGCGAACGTGATTGCCCACATCCCCAAATTGTCTGATCGCTATTTTGTAGGAGATATTCGGCTAGGTGACTGCCAGCAAAGCCGCCGGCTCCGGTTATTATTGCTTGCAAATCCAATCTCTCCAGATTAACAGTTAAACTGTCACGCAAGACAGNNACAGTTAAACTGTAACAAAGACAGTTGCTCGACCGAGATTATACCTTGTTTCTAGACCATGTGGCAGTTTGACAATGTCAGCTTAGATAAGTATAATTTGCGCGTATGCTAGGGTGATATACACCCTGGGATGCCAGTGAATTTGCATGTGCGTGCATGTGCGTGATTGAGTTTTGGCACAATGCATAGAGGTGCCTCAAGGGTACAAGTTTCGGGAATTCCCATAGAGAGATAATAACACTGTGACTGAAAATAAGAATGCTGCCATTGTCGAACTAAAGTCTATTGGCGACCTTGAAAGAAAAATGCGTTTAGAAGGCGTTGTCAAGAGCAGCGAGATTTTTGGTGTTCTTGTAGATGTAGGTGTTGGGCGCGATGGCTTAGTACATATATCTGAACTTAATGAACACAGCGATGGTATTGGGAAACATGGCTTAGATGTTGGTCAGAAAATTACTGTATGGGTGAAGAAAACAGATGAGAAGTCTGGTCAGATATCACTTACACTCAAAGAACCACTTGCATTAGAATGGAATGACTTGAAGCCTGGTCAGACCTATACTGGAAAGGTGACCCGATTGGAGAGATTCGGAGCATTTGTTGATATTGGAACGGAACGTCCCGGTTTGGTACATGTTCGCGAGATTACTATGGGGCGTTTGGAGCATCCTGATGAGATGTTAACTATCGGGGAAGAAGTAGAAGTTCAACTACTTGGGATAAATAAAAAGAAGCGACAAATTAATCTGAGCATGCGTGTGTTGGAGCAGAAATTTCTGGACAGTGAAGAGGATGAGGATCCTATTCCAACTGCAATGGAACTGGCCTTGCGCACAGCAATGACATCAGAATCCGATCCAAAGCAAGTAACACGGTTAAAACGCAATAAGGAATTCAGGAGTAGTACACAAGAGGAAATTTTACGCCGTACTCTGGAGGGGCGTCCCAACGAGTAAATACTATAGAATTACAGTGTGTTCGTACTTCTCATTATGATAGATCTCTTATCCGCAATATAGAAGTGATAAAAATTACGGATATGACTACAGCAGAACCTAAGCAATAGATACAAGTTTCCTCTATTATTACTATTGCCACATAAGTTAGCCACATAGAAAAAATAAATCCAAGGAGAGACAAACCAAATACCGCTAGTCGAAATGGCTCGCGTAGGCTAGGATTATAACGTTCTAGTAAAGTGAATCCGCCAATCATTAAATACATAACTAGACCTAAAGCGGCAATAGGGATACCTGCTATAGTAGAATAACTACTTGCATTCACTACGTCACATCTGCCTATGCCTGAGCACAAAGCATCTACACCAACTAACTTGGTCCACGTAAGGTAAAGGGCATCTAATGACCCTAGAATAGTTAAGAAATAGATAAGCCAATTTTTTTGTTCGACGTCACTGACGCCACTCTTGTTTTCAAGTTTATTGTTCATAACATTGCTTGGGTGTCCGAAATGTAGTATATAGGGGCTTACTTGTTACGGATAATCTTATACTGGCCGCTATAGTTATACTGCCAGCAACTACCACAACCCCATTACTACCCGCTAATTTTGTGGCAGTACTAAGAGTATTTTCTATGTTGTTCTCCAAGGTAGTAGGACAATCATAACCTGCAGCTATAACTTCTAGTTCTTCAGGCAGTATTGAACGAGGCGCTCCAGTTGAGGTAAGAACTATGTGGCTACAATGTGGAAGTAGTTCGGCAAACATACCCTTAATGTCCTTGTCGCGCATTGCTCCAAATATCAACACTTTTTTCTGTTTGGGGAACAGATCTGTTAACACTTGATTTAATTGTGATGCGGAAGCTCTATTATGTGCAGAATCAATGAGTATAGGTGGTCTGCAATTAAAGATTTCACAACGTACAGGCCACTTTACTTGATTTAGACCTGTGCTTAAGGCACTCTGGGGGATATTCCAACCCTGTTGACACAGCTGGTCTATTATCGTAGTGACTATAGTTACATTTTCAATTTGATGGTGGCCCAATAGTGGGATTCTGTGTCTGGATATATTCTGATGTTGACCAACACGCCAGATTGCGAAAAGTTGACTTGAGAATTTGCTCTCTATATGTTCCCAACCCCACTCTTTTGACGAGTCAACAAACGGTGCTTTTATTGATATTGCATGTTTTTCGAGGACTATTAAGGCAGAAGCTGACTGTGGACCAGATACAATTGGTATTCCGGTTTTGATTATGCCAGCCTTCTCGGAAGCAATATCTTCGATTGTATTTCCAAGAAGATCCATATGATCGTAGCTTATTGTTGTAATTGCACACACTGATGGTGTTACAACATTTGTAGCATCTAATCTTCCCCCCAGACCTACTTCAAGGACCGCTATCTCAACTCTCTGACGAGCAAACCATTCTAGTGCTAATATTGTCATGATCTCATAATAAGTTATGTGTTCTGTGGCTTCAATTTGTGGTTGTAGATCAGTTAACAACTGGGCAAAAGATTCTTGGCTGATAATGTCACCGTTAACTCGGATGCGTTCTCGTAAATCATGTATATGTGGTGATGTATATAGCCCTGTTACGTGACTAGCCGACCTAAGCACTGATTCTGTCATGGCAGCTACGGACCCTTTACCTTTAGTGCCTGCTATATGCACACTAGAATATTGTAGATGTGGGTTATCAATAAGCTCAAGAAGATCCCGGACACGATTCAGGTTGAATTTTTCAGGTGCGTAAGCTTTAGCAGGCTTAACCTCATAGTTTATATAATTATTTAGGTAAGTAAGTGCGGAATGATAGTCCATTAGGTGGATTTTATCGATGGAGTATGATTGTATTGCTTGACGATATCCAGATCCGGTATTTTTTCGATTAAATGTTGAGCTGTTTGTCCAATACGTGGGTGTATCCAATTTGGAGCTATATCAACTAGTGGTTTTAGTACAAAGAGCCGCTCATGCATTCTTGGGTGTGGCGTGGTTAAATTAGTTAGATCTAAATTTAGCGAGTCGTAATCTATAATGTCAATATCAATAGTCCGTGGTCCAAAACGTATTGAGCGTTTTCTTCCTAACTTAGCTTCTATGGTTTTAATCAATGCTAGCAGCTTTGTTGGTGAGAGGGCAGTAGTGCCGCGCATAAGTAAGTTGAGGAATTCAGGTTGTTCAGTTACATATAATGGTTGAGTCTCATATGTTGGTGATATTGTTTGGACTGACACTTCTGATGCTAAAGCCTCTATAGCAGCGGTCAAATTTTCAAACCGGTCACCCAAATTGGAGCCTAGCCCTAGGAGTATAGGAAACACAATAATCTAGTCTTCAACAACAATTACAGGTTCGGTATAATGACGCACCTTGTTCTGGTGAAGCTTCTTTTTTATTATCTCATTTAGCCATTCGTTCTTTTGGGATAATGACTTGTTGGAGAACAGAATATTTAGTGGCATATTTATGCCTATTATGCGGTTAGCAATCAAGAAACGAGTTACACCAGCTGGCAACAAGTTGTGAGATATAGCTGAATCAAGTATTTCCTGCATTGTAAACGCAGTAAATTTTATCAGAGCGGAGAAAGATTGGACTTTGTTTTGTATAATTTCAACATCTGAATCAAGAGTGCGAATCACATTTGTTAGCCTAGTGTAGGCATTGACAGCGTTAGATAACTCTAAGTGTTTGAGGGAATTGTCCTGAGATCCCTGCACCATATAAATTTGCTTGTCTCGAGCTACTATAGTAAACAGTGTTCCGGATGAACTTGGGCTTGGGTCTATGTCGCTAACAGATGATATCTTTATATTGTCACCAGGAATGCTTTTTATAGCATCAAACAAATCTCCTAGATCCACTGTTTGTACAATATGGTTCCAAGTTGAAAGGTTTGTATCTTGCGACTCTTGTTTAACTAACTGTACTACGATATGTGGACAATTGAGAATATTCAGCGCACGTACCCTAGTTGCTCCGTCTAATATTACATATTTATCTTGCCATTCCGTGACTATTGGAGGGTTCCTGAGTACATCCGCTTTTTGCAAATTGTCAGATAGCCGTTTCACCCGTTTGCTATCATAGTGCTCATGATGCAGTAACTGATTCAAATCAAGCACACAGAGCTGTAACGGATTCATGTACATACCCCCAATAATCCTATTGTTCTATGTGGTACTTTGTTGATCATCAGCCTCGATCTAATTTATTATTGACTTCGATAGTTTTCACAACTGTTCTGACACAAACGTTACCATACTTTCAGCTAAAAATGAAGACTTACTAGTCGTTCATGGTAATTACAAGTTTATGGTACTAGTAGATGGAGTGATATAATCGTTGGCATGCTGGCTAAACCCAATTTCTACGTTGGTAAAGTGCCTGTTTATGGCGATCTTATACTAGCACCTATGTCAGGATTCTCTGATTTGCCCTACAGATCTATCTGCAGGTCGCTGGGTTCATCAATGAGTTATACAGAATTTGTAAACGTGGACGAGTTAAGTAAAGGACGGGGTGGTAGTCCGAGGGCCAAACAGAAGTTATGCTATCAGCCTAACGAGCGTCCTGTTGTATTTCAGATTTATGGTCATGATGTTGATCGCATAGTGTCTGTGGCTCAGAGACTACAGGATTTAGGTCCTGATATTATTGATATTAACATGGGTTGTTATGTTAAAAAGATAGCTGAACGAGGAGCTGGAGCAGGTATGCTACGAAGACCGACTCTTATTGCACATTTGATGGAAAGACTAGTAAAAACTCTTGATATACCTGTTAGTGCAAAAATAAGGCTGGGTTGGGACGATGAGAATCGCAACTATATGGAGGTTGCGCGTGCACTACAGGATTATGGTGCTAGCTTAATTGCTGTACACGGACGTACGCGCTCTCAAGCATATACTGGAGAAGCTGATTGGGACGCCATTGCTGAGATAAAACAGGCTCTGTCGGTGCCGGTTATCGGTAATGGCGATGTGCGTACGGTGTCTGACATAGACAATATCAAAGTTCATACAGGATGTGATGGAGTAATGATTGGTCGTGCAGTGATTGGCAATCCATGGATTCTTCAGCGTAGAGATAGACAGGAAGTTACATTAACAGATCGGCTGGCGGTGGTCCGTAGGCATTTAGCACTAAATTTGGAATTCTACGGGGTAGAAAAAGGGTTGGTGTTGTTTAGGAAACATGTAGCGCGTTATATCGAGGACACGCCAGCACGGGTACGCAAAATTCGAGTTCCCTTGCTTACTTGCGAGCGAGCTTCTGATTTCGAGTCCTTATTATGTAGCTTAGGTAGCGAAATGAATGAGCCACTAGGGGTGTCCATATAGGTGTTTGGCACTTGGAGCCTGATGCACTACTAATCAGTAAGGTAAAAGTTGTAACAAAAGCTCTTTAGGACAATTAGGTCCTGTCGGTACTAGAACAATATACTGGCAAGTTCATCTCGGTACTCTCTTGTCAATGGGTCTTCTTCTCCTAGGAGTGCAAACATTGAAAGAATTACCAATTTAGGCTCACCTTTTCTGAAGTTTTTGTCATAACGGAGTACTTCTAATAGTCCGTCCATGGCTGCGGCATGTTGACCACGGGCAAGTAGCCTCGCTGATTGCCAGTATTGTGCTTCTAGAGTCTCCATATCGGCTGTGTCTCTTGTAGGAGGTACGTCTACTTCCGCAAGTAACTGAGCCAATGGTTTCAATTGTTGTGCGGCTACAATTTCTGATCCAGCAGGAAAATCGTTGATAAAAGCAATAGCTTCATCACCTTTGCCTTGTGCTATAAGAGCCCTTACTAATCCTAAAGTAGCGACCGAGTTGTGGGATTGGCTATCCAAAACTATGCGCAGACGCTCTTCAGCTTGTTCCCACTGACGTATAGCTAGAAGACTTGTGGCTTCAATGATTATGTTGTCAGTTTCACTTGGGGCCACTTTTTGGATGAACTCGCGCACCGTTCGTTCTGGTGCTGATCCATTGAATTCAGCCATTATTTCTCCATTGCGATACGCTTTTATAGATGGAATACCCTGAACGCCAAACCTTACTGCAAGTCCCGAATTTTCATCGACATTGACCTTCGCTAGAAGGAAGGAGCCAGCACATTCCTGTGCGAGCATTTCTAGTATTGGCCCAAGAGTTTTGCATGGTCCGCACCAGGGTGCCCAGAAATCAACAACGACTGGTGTTTCATACGAGCGGCTTACTACGTCATGCTCGAAGGTTGTTTCCGCTGTGTCAAAGATGAATTCGGAAGATGCCATGAGTGTGTTCCTCTTAGATATCCGTAATTGTACCATTGCCTTCACAAGCAGTCTGCTGTAGGATTGAAATCTTAGCCAATGTTAATATTGGGATAAATACCTGGTCGAAACCTAGTGTTACGCAGCTATAATTCGTATTGATTATGAAAGTACTGGAGATGTCATTGTAGATTTATGAGAATACTAGTAACAGGAGCAGCTGGATTCATTGGGTCTCACTTATCTGAATACCTGGCTTTGAATGGACACGATGTAATTGGCGTAGATTGTCTTATTAACAATTATGCGCGTGAATTAAAAGAGCTAAACATTAGATCTATTAGCGAGCAAGGATGTAAGTTTGTTTCATGTGATTTAGCAGAAGATTCTCTCACTAGTATTTTACAGGATGTTGATGCTGTGTTCCACTGTGCTGCTCAGCCAGGACTTTCTAGCACAGCTACTCTGGATGATTACATTCGTAATAATATAATAGCTACACATCGCTTGTTACAGGCTGTACTTGATGCTAATACTGTCCATGGTGGTTTCATATATATATCTACCTCTTCAGTCTACGGAGCAACAGCTATAGGAACTGAGAATACGGAAACTAAGCCAACCTCATACTATGGTGTTACTAAACTAGCTGCCGAACATCTTGTTATGGCTGCTAGTCGTCAACATAGGATAGATGCATGCTCACTACGATTGTTTTCGGTGTATGGTCCTCGCGAGCGTCCTGAAAAATTGTATCCTCGTCTTATTGAATGTATATTGAGTGATAGAGAATTTATCCTATTTGAAGGGAGCTATGAGCATTACAGAAGCTACACTTATGTTGCAGATGTGTTAGCTGGCATGGTATTAGCTTTGCAGAATATGAGTAAATGTCGGGCGGAAGTATTCAATATTGGTTCCAGGATATCTATAACTACTAGAGAAGGTATAAGGATTGTTGAGAATCTGTTAGGACGACAAGCTAGAATTAAAATTAGTCCGAAACGTCCTGGGGATCAGCTGGAGACACGGGCCAACATAGAAAAAGCACGTAAGATGCTTGGATATAAACCTACAACTTCAGTGTTGGATGGTCTAACACAGGAGGTAAATTGGTACCGAGACAACAGTGTCAACAACGGTATAAAGTAGTGTACTTGCACAGACGTTTAATTTGCAAAGATTTTGTACATTGAAATACTACCTAACGTTCCCAAGATAACAAGCACCTATCATTATCAGGTATCTGACTCGCTGCGCAGCAAGCTTAGTTTTGGGCACCTCGTTGTGGTGCCATTTGGCAAGAGACTTGTGCAGGGAATTGTAGTAGCTTTAGACACTATTCCACCTAGTGATATAACTAATTATAAGTACGTAGAATCTATACTCGACCCACATCCAGTGTTAACTAGAAGTCAATTAGATTTAGCATACTGGTTGTCGAAAAAATATTATACAAATCTAATTGATTGCGTTACG
>DCAJ01000075.1:73074-78578 GCA_002311455.1 Anaerolineales bacterium UBA1136
GTTACGATGATGTTGCCACAGGGTTTAAGCCAACGCGTGAACTATATTTATGAATTGGCAGATGGTAGTTTGTCTCTGCGCACCGAATCTCAGAGACAAATAGTGGCATTGCTTAAAGAACAGGGGCCTCTATTAGGTAGACGTTTGGGTAAGATATTACAGCTCCGTAACTGGAAATCAATTATTGAAAGATTAGTAACTAGAGGGGTTGTCAATAAGACCGAGGTACTTGCGTCTCCTAGTGTCAGACCAAAGAATACAACTATGGTTCGTTTGAATACTGGAATAACTGATTCGGAGTTTGTCAAAGAGAAACTTAGCAATCGTTCAATACCAGCACATAATCGACGGGTTGGTGTGTTGAAATTCTTGTTTGGTAATAACATATCCATTGATGTAAGACGTGTTTACGATGAAACTGGAGCTAACATATCTGATCTTAGAAGTTTGGCACAGCAGGGATATGTGTCTTTAGAGAAAATAGAGACAATTAGGGATTCCCTGTCGGAGCTAAATATTAGGGTTGCTGAGCCACCTGAATTGGTAAAAGGTCAAGATGAAGCTTGGCGCATGGTAAAAGAAGCATTTGTATTACCAGCACCAAAGCCTATCTTGCTACATGGTGTTACTGGTTCGGGTAAGACTGAGATATATATGCGTGCTGTCGCTGAGGTATTGCGACAAGGTCAACAGGCTATTGTATTGGTTCCAGAAATTGCTCTTACCACTCAGACAGTACGTCGTTTTGTAGAACGCTTTTCAGGGCGTGTTGGTTTGCTTCACAGTAAGCTTTCTGTTGGAGAAAAGTATGATACCTGGCGCAGGTGTCGCTCCGGAGCTTTGGATGTTTTAGTTGGTGCGCGCTCAGCGCTATTTACACCTCTACCACATATTGGTCTTATTGTTGTTGATGAAGAGCATGAAGAGGCTTATAGGCAGGATCCACCGGTACAGCCTCCGTATTACAATGCTAGAGATGCTGCAGTGGAATATGCTCGTCAGTTAGGAGCGGTGTGTATACTGGGAAGTGCTACACCAGATCTTACTAGCATGGCATTTGCTAATGTGGGAGAGTTTGTTAAAGTAACTTTACCAGACAGAATAATCGGTCATACCGAGCTGCTGACTCATCAATCTAGTAAATTAGGTATTAGATCTACATATAAGTCGATTGGTAGCAGCAATTCAAAGCCTCAGTTCATTAAGTTGCCTGATGTCGAAATTGTAGACATGCGGCATGAGCTACGATCCGGTAATAGGTCAATGTTTAGCCGTAGCTTAAAGGATTCGTTGTCCAAAGTGTTTGAAGCTGAGCAGCAAGCTATTTTGTTTATCAATAGAAGAGGACATGCTAGTTATGTGTTCTGTCGTGATTGTGGGCACACACTTGAATGTCCGCGTTGCAGTGTTCCTTTTACATATCACAGTACTCAAGACCAGCTTGTTTGCCATCATTGTAACCTGCGACATAGCTCAAAGTCATATTGTCCAAGGTGTAGCAGTGATCGTATCAAACATTTTGGGGTAGGTACTGAATCTGTGGAGAACGAAGTCAAACGCTATTTTCCCAATGCGCGAACATTGCGATGGGATAGGGACGTTACAAGAAAAATAGGTTCGCACGATCAGATACTAGAGAGATTTATTGACAGGAAAGCAGACGTTTTAATTGGTACTCAGATGATAGCAAAGGGATTAGATTTACCACTTGTTACACTCGTAGGTGCTGTATCCTGTGATGTTGGCCTAACACTTCCAGATTACCGGGCATCCGAACGAACTTTTCAAGTGCTTACCCAAGTGGCAGGTCGCTCAGGTCGAGGACTTTTGGGAGGCCATGCTATTATGCAAACTTATATGCCTGGGCATCATGCTATAGTTTCAGCTGCAGCACATGATTATGATGGATTTTATGAACACGAAATTGAATTAAGGAGACGTCACAACTATCCACCATTTGGAAAGCTTGTGCGGCTTGTAGGTAAGAATAGTAGCCAAAGTCGTATTGAATCTGATGCGGAATTCGTAGCGGAGGCGTTGCGAGCAAGAGTTCGCAAATATCGAGCTAATAGCACTGAGGTAATTGGACCAGCACCATGCTTTTTTTCTAAAATTGGCGGTAAATATAGGTGGCATGTGATTTTACGTGGTCCAGACCCGGCTGAACTAGCAAACATCAGTGTGCCTAATGGTTGGAGGCTTGAAGTCGACCCATTGAGTTTATTATAAATTGGTAGATGTGGCTATATTCGGCAATGGTTTGATGACATATCAGCTTAATGCTACACTTGATCAGAATGAACACTTTACCTCCCGTTACACTCCTCTATGGGGATGATGAATTTGCAGTAGATGAACAAGTAAAGGCATTAATAGAAAGTCTTGGTTCGTCAGACAATATCTTGATGAACGTTAGTGAATTTCAGGCTAACAATCTATCTTTCGCTGAACTGCAATCGGCTTGTGATTCTGTACCATTTCTGAGTACATGTCGATTGGTTTTACTGAAGGGTCTCATGGACACTAGCAGGAACACTAACAGGGTTTCATCTTCTAAGGATATGGTGGAAGCTTTGATCAGTTACCTTCCAAAGATACCTTCATCTACTGCGTTGATTATAATAGAAAATCGCAAGTTGCCTAGTAACAGTCGGATACTCAAGGCGGTACGCGCTATAAAGGGTGCTAAAGTGCAAGAATGCATATTGCCAACTAAAAGTGATCTGCTTCAATGGATAAAATATCGTGCGGTAAAAGTGGGTGGTGTGTTTACTGATTCAGGTGCATATGCATTAGCTGATGCTGGCGTAGATGGACCTAGGGCATTGTCTTCTGAGATCGATAAACTTCTCGCGTATGTCAATTGGGAGAGGCCCGTGGAGGCTGATGATGTGATTTGTTTGGTTCCGGCGGCTGGGCAAGCGGACATATTTTTGCTAGTAGATTCGCTAGCTGAGCGAGATGCACATACAGCTATACGTGAGCTGCGCAGACTCTTGGGTAATGGAAATAGAGAAGCTATAGGAGTTTTTGGTATGATTGTGAGACAATATCGTTTATTGTTGCAAACTAAAGAGATCATGCAGGCAGGTGGTAATGCAGCTGATGTTAAGAATCTGCTGAGATTACATAGTTTTGTTGCAGATAAGGTGACCAAACAATCACAGCGTTACCGATTAGCGACTTTAGAGCACATTTATAGGCGTTTGCTTACAATGGATGTAGCAATGAAGACAGGCAGCGACAATGAAATTGTTTTAGACATTATGGTAGCAGGACTTACGGCGTAAAATTGTAATCTAACAGACTATTTTAGGGAGGCAATTATGAGTATTCAACCATTAACTTGGGATGATTTTGAGGATACTAATGCAACACCTGAGGACCCTACTGTTATTGCTGGCTGGAGGTTATGGCTTGCGCGTGTGGTATGGGCATTGGTGCTGTTGGTAACGGTAGGTATTTTTACGGCTAGTATTAAGCCTTACTTCGATTTTGTTATGTTTTTTCCTAAATTCTGGTTTAGTTCGCCTGATTACTCTACGGCTTTAGAGCAGCTAAATTTGAATGCCGGATTTTACCATGGATACCTAATTGCTTTGCAGTCCATACAAGTTGTTGTGTGTCTAGTGATTGCGGGATTGATCTTCAAGAATAAATCTAATGACTGGCTAGCCTTGTTCGTGTCACTTACTCTTGTTGCATATGCCGCAAGTCAAGGTGACCAGGTTAGCGCATTACTTATGAACGTACCACAGTTGCGTTATGCCGCGCTTCCATCTTTAGTGTTAGCTGAAACATCCCTACTACTTTTATTGTATTTCTTTCCGGATGGTGACTGCAGTCCGGGTTGGACCAAGCCTCTAGCTTGGATATGGGTAATTTGGCAGATATCTAACCTAGTATATGAAGCATCCCCATTAAACCCTGCACTTTGGCCTTCACTAACTCGTAACCTAGTTATGTTAGGTTGGTTTAGCACTGGTTTGTTTGCGCAAATATGGAGTTATGTCAAGGAATTTACTTCCGTACAACGCCAGCAGACTAAATGGGTGCTTTTTGGTTTTGTGTTGTCAGTGGTAGGAATGTATGTTCCCGGAATATTGAAGGGAATTATCCCATCGCTTGGCAGTCCTGGTATGGGAGCTGTAGTTTATGACATATTGTTTGTGGAGGGGTTTGCACGATTGGCATTTCTGTTGATACCTGTGGCATTGCTGATATCTATTATGCGGTTCGGACTGTGGGAGGTTGACTCCCTAATCAACCGTGCTTTGGTTTATGGATCTCTGACGATAGTTATGGTAATCTTGTTTGAGTTATTGTCTGGAGTGATCGAAAATCTTAGTGAACTCATAGTTGCTGAGCCTCCCGGGATAATAGAGGCAATCACAGCTCTTGCTATTGGTGCGCTGATACAGCCAGTACAGGATAGAGTACAGTATTTTGTTGATGCACGATTTTATGCGGCAAAGGTTGATCTTGGTAATGCTATCAGGGCTTTTTCCGAGAAGATCAGCGATGTCATTGATCGTCAGGAGTTAATGCATTTACTGCTGGAGCGCACAGTTGATCTATTGCAAATTGGACATGGTGCAGTGTATGTGCGTGATGATGGTGATAATATGACAGTCATCAAGAAAAACAATATCTCTGACGAAAGGTTCGATTCTATTCCAGTTAGCAAGGAAGTCTTTGATGAGTTAGAGCGGGGAGACCCTGTATTTGAGGGTGATGAAACTTTTAATACATTGCATCCTGGAATGCGACAGACATTTACTATGTTGGTACCCCTAACTGTGGTTCGTGAAGAGTCCAGGGAGTTGACGGGTTTGTTAGCTCTTGGGCCTCGTCTTTCTGGGATGGGTTATTCCAGTGATGATGAAACACTAATGACCACATTAGTGGAGGCAGTCTCGCGTGCGCTAAGGGTCTCTGAACTGATAGAACAAACGCGTGTGTAACAATATATTAGGAGGTTAGAAATTGTCGGAGTAGTTGGTAGTAGTTTGTCGAATTAGTCAAACTAATACGCCCCATACTGCGATACAGTATGGGGCGTATGTTTTTAACTGATTGATGTAGTCAACGACTATAGGTTAGTGTCCTACACGGTCTGTGTCTTCCTCGTCATCATCATCGTCATCGACATCGTCTGGTGTAGCGCCATCTCCTTCATCATCCCAGTCTGCGTCCTCATCATCTGCATCATGATCGTGGCCATCATGTGACTCTTCATCACCGTATTCACCGCCCATAGCACCATATTCACCGCCCACGGCACCATATTCGCCGTACTCGCCGTCCATATCTTGTGCGTCAGATGTCCAGTCAAAATCTTCTTCAGCTTTTTCATAAGCTTCTTCATATGTGATTGCTCCGGCATCTGCCATGGCAAAGATATTTTGAACACCGGCTGGCGCGTCGGTGAGTTCACCTGCAGCAGGTGCCACGCTAGGATCGAATGAGCCGTACTCGCCCCCGTAACTCCCAGCACCATACTC
>DCAJ01000075.1:78781-79069 GCA_002311455.1 Anaerolineales bacterium UBA1136
TAGCACCCTGCTCGCCGCCATATTCGCCAGCACTGGAGCCAGAAGTGTGAGGATGATCATCAGCAGCAGAGCCAGGAAAGTAAGGCTCCCCTTCAGTCCTGGAGGCTGCAGACTCAGCATCCCATTGGGCTTGTTGTTCTGCAGTTACATCTGCTGGCGGACCAGCGGTCTCCCAGCGCGTGCCCTCTGCTTCTCCAGCAGGTGGTGGACCTTCATCATGACGTTCCTCCGCGGGAGGCTCATAAGATTCTTCCGGAGGAGGCGCATGATGTTCTTCTCCGCCACCGT
>DCAJ01000075.1:79253-90324 GCA_002311455.1 Anaerolineales bacterium UBA1136
ATGATGTTCTTCTCCGCCACCGTCTTCGGGCATTTGGTAGAGAAAGATATTATCCAATTGTTTGGTAAACATTGTTAACTCCTTTCATTCCATAGAAATGATCAGTGTATATTATTTTGCAGCTAAAGCTATCTGTGTCTGAGTAATTGTTGTAGAAGGAGACTTCTTATCTAGGCAACTCCCGTCACTTGCGATGACCTTATCCTCTGTAGAACGAGCTTAGGTCGGCAGATATCTGATTTTATACGGGCCTATCTGATGCACCGCAAATGATCGTAAGCTAATTTGGCCTTAACCGACTGAGGCTAGTGTAATTTACAATTTCTACAATGTCAAGCGAACTGCTTATTTTCAGGTGGATATAGATGATTTTATGCGTGGATTAGGTAGGGCATACATCGGGCTTTGCTTGGCTAAATTTAGTGTATTTAGGTTGTCAGGTTGCATTTTCCATACATTAAACATTTTGTCATTAAGTATTGAATTATTGTCGGTTAATTCGTCATCTTCCGGAATGTAGTCTGGCTGAGATGAGCTCTGGCTTTTGTGGAAGTAAGACCCATCTTTTTTCTTGCCCATTCTGTGAACATATTTCCAATTACAATTCCGTAATTCTTGGGATTTTAGATAATCTTCTTTAATTAGTTTTAGCAAACGAAGATTGGTTTTATACTTATTTAATATTTCCGTAATTGAAGATAATATAGTGAACGTGTCATATTTCGAGTTATCGCTGTCGCTCATTCCATACTGCTCCCAATACTTGTAATATTTGAGTTTGTAGTTGTAATATACTGACTTAACAGTTTTATTAGCCTTGTTTTTGTATCTCATGCCACACGCGTTGTCAAAATCGTATATTTTCACTAGAGTATTAGCTGTAGGTACAGTGATAATTTGATTGGTATTTATGCGGTAGCGTGTCTCCTTTTGTTGTTTGCTTGAGCTTATCAGTATGTTACCTACGTGTAGATCGTTATGTCTGATTCCGATACGGTATAGGCACTCTGCCGTGTATATGATTTGAAACAACACGCTATTCAATTCTTGGTCACTCCGCTCTGTTTGCAGCCACTGCCTAAGCGTAGGTGCTGCAGAGTACTCCAAACCTAGTATTGTAAGATTGTTAGTGTCTCTGATCCGAATGTCATGATGTTTTCGGTCACGCTTCTCTTTTTCCTTAGCTCCTTGTAGTAATTCGTCCAACTCATTAGCACATTTGGTAACTGCGCCTCGGAATTCAACAAATGGCTCTGAGAAGCATCCAAGATACCGTAGGATGTTAGGGGTTTGCCATTGGGTGACCAATGGTCCTAACAGATCTTTGTATATCTTGTGCTCTAATGGAAGACTATTGTCATAAGATTTTCCTACCGTAGTGTTCTTAAAGAATACCTTTAATACAATATGTTTTTGGTTGTTTTTTCTGCCCGCTATCAATGTGGCAAGGCTTTTGTTTTTCTCGCGGCTGCCTTCAAGCGGGTAAAAAACATAACCTTTATCAATCAGTTGCTTTATTGAAGTGATAGTACTCATATCAATTGGCTTAATTTGTGTGACCCAAACCGACTGTGACCAATATACATAACAGTATATTGTGTGTCAAGTAGTTGATTATGAAATTCGTTGCAGAGACTGCGTTACTTGCATATTCTGGACGGCTTAGTTACAATAAATAAAACCATGTTTTGTACTTTCCACAAAAAAAAAAGAGGTAGTAAGCTATGATTACCATTTTGGGTGACACTTCGTTACAGATTTTTTTTGGTACTTTAATTGGATGGGGATTGGGGGCTTTAATAACTTACTGGCTGACTGCCTACATATTGCTTTGGGTATTTCGTCGAACAGAAACAGATGTAGATGATGTAATACTAGGTGTGTCCCGTAGGCCGGCAGTTCTGCTTGTAATTGCTTACGGCTTACGTAACGCTTTCAGTGTTTGGGGAAGTAGTTTGCCAGCAGGTGCATTGATCGATCGCATTCTTTGGGCAATTATTGCGATAACTATAACCCATTGGGCTGCACGTCTGTTTGTGGATGTACTTGTCTACTATGTAAAGCAATTAGCTGAGCAAACTGAAGCTATATGGGATGATGTTTTGGTTCCAGTCCTTGAGCGGGTTGGGGCACCTCTAATATATTTGGTTGGTCTGTGTGCTGCTTTGCAAGCACTTGGACTTGATCTTACGGGTCTATGGGTTGCAATCGGTGGAGGTGCGTTTGTACTGGCGTTTGCATTACAAGGCATATTGAGTGATTTTTTTGCTGGTCTTATTCTGTTAGTTGATACGCCTTTTCGAACCGGCGATGTGATTGTGCTGCCTGATACAGTGACCAAGGGCACTAACATTACAGCTGTTGTCCGCAACATAGGTATTCGCGTGACACACCTTTTTAATGTACAGAATTATACAGATATGTTTATCCCAAATGGTGCCCTGAGTAGGGCAACTTTTTTTAATGCTAATCGTCCTACTACAAATCTTGCAGCTACAGTAGGTTTTGCAGCTAAACGGCAGGGTACCAACCCAAATAAGGTTATGGCTATTTTACAAGATGCTGTGCTCGCTCACCCAGATATTGTTGGCAATCCTATACCTAAGCTCAATGCGCTACCTTCAATCAAGGGCTTAAAGAAAAAGGATCCAGTTACTGGTGCGTCTTCGAAAAAGAGAGCTGCCTATAATCGCTTGCGTGCGGAAGTGCATGTGAACAATAGTTTAGATGCGATTCGCAAACAAATACAGCTGCTTGTGGCTAAAGTTAAGGAGTTGGAGGCTGGTGGCCTAGACAAAGAAGAGGTGGCTGATATCAGCAATGATTTCGATTCAATTCTCGTAATGGTTGGTTTGTGTTCTGAGGAACAGTCAGGGCGAGGATGGAAGAAAATAAAACTACTAGAAGATGAAAGTGCTGATAAAACCTCTTTAATCATACTGTTGAGATCCTGGATTGAGGTTTGGTTGACGGACCCCAACCTATATCCAGAGGATCGTGACATTCTAAATTCTGAATGGGACCAAAAAATAAGATTCTTCTCTAATCGGCTGTCTGGCCTTTATGATGTTTTGCATGATCCTAGTGGGCAGGAGACTCGTGTGGATGACCACATACAGGATCTTGTTAGATGGCTGGATGACAGCTTCAAGCGTACTCAAGTAATGTGGCAAGAGCCTCAGGTGTGGTTGACATCTTTCAACAACACCTTCATAGGTTTCAATGTTCGCTATTATGTTGATAATATACGTTTGGAGCATTGGCGGAGACCTTGGAGAGTAGAGAGTGAACTCACAAAAGATGTATTGCGTAGGTTCAAGATTGAAGGAGTCAAGCTACCAAAAGCAATGTATCGAGCTGGTGATGAGAAGGTTCAGCCAGGTGTGTTTATTACATAATAGTATTGGTTAGAAAACTAATTAATTGATACTTGTGATAAAGGGTTCACAATTATTCGACGTCATTAGTCAAGTTCATCAAAGTGTTGAATTGTAACCCTCTGATACTCCGAACAATTCAGTGATGGGGTCTTCGTTTTCCCCAGTCATTATCATAATTAGATAATCGCCCGGAGACACGGTTATCGTGTCTGCTGGATTTTTTATAAGCTTGCGGTTACCGTCTTCCCCGAGCTTGCTAATACCTATCAATATAATATTGTGTTCGTTTTTTAGTGACTGAAACACATCTTTGTATTCACGATTTGCGTGTGGATTCTTATCAGTTACCAGATATTGTTGTATGTCATAATCATCATCAGCTACTGCCGAACTCAGAAGATCAACCGTGTAGCGTGCAACATCTGGTTCAAAAATATAGCTGGCAACTATTTTGGCAGCTATACCATCTTTAGAAAGTGTGAATGTTACTCCAGCTGCGTGAAACGTGTCCTCTAGATCAGCATTATTTAGTATAACTACGTGCTCAACCTTTCCGTACTGCTTCTTTAAATTAAGGGAATATACCAATTTTTGAGTATCATCTTCGAAGTTCAGAAAAACTGTTGATGCATGACTGATGTTAGCTTTTTCCAGTACTGCATAGTTGGAATAATCAGTGACTAATACAAAAACATCGGTCTCGTTATACCGCGCCCGTATCGAGACCATATGGTCTTTGTTATCGGTTATGACTGCTACTTGTTTTTCTGCGCCGATCAGTTCATCCACTACTGACTGTGCAAACATATCCCAGCCTATTACTACAATATGGTCCTTGTAATTTGATCCTAGTAACCCCATTTTCCGTGTCTCCCTAATGTTAACGAATACTTCAGTTATGCGGCTAATCAACAAACCCAACACACCCAAGCTTCCAAGCACAAAAATGTATCCAATGTTACGCCCTATTGACGTTACAGGGTAAATGTCACCGTAGCCGACTGTGGTAAGGGTGACAATCGAGTACCAAAGAGCATCTTGGAAACCATTGATGTTTGAGGTTTGAGAGCTTTTCTCGACTGATGTCAAAACGACTAGCAGTACTAAATACAAGCCTATGGCTATTAATATAAAAAATGTTCTGCGACTTATACTTGTTCTGAATATGTTCATATATTGTTAGTTAGTGTATTATTTATTGGGTCGAGGAGTAATGATGTGTGGAGATTATAGCAGCGGTGCTATTACAAAAAAACCTTGCGGAGATTATCCTTGCCCATCTGGCTTATGTAAAATAGCTGGATAGACTGTATGATGCTTATCATTGATTCAGCGATAGTTTGTAGCTTGAAATCTGTACGGTATTATAGATGCATAAAATAGATAATCGTGATCAAGTTTTAAATCATATTCGAGATTTTGTAGCTCTAGAAGTGTCTAATCGACCAGAATTATTGGCTGCATTTTTGGTGGGTTCTGTAGCGAGAGCTGAACCACTATGGGCGAACGTTACTGATTTTGATGTAATATTTGTGGATCCAGAACCCTCAATTTGTCCTGAACCTTGCTTATTATGGAATGACTCTCTCTTAATTGATGTACAGTATTCTCGACCTGAGGACTACGAAAATCGATCTAGTATAAAAGGAGATGCAATGCGTGCTCAAGCCCTATATGATGCTGTGCCATTGCACGATACCAAAAACTTTTTCGCATTGTTGCAGGCTTATGTGCGTGGGCAATTTGACACAGCAGAGAATGTTTGTGCACGTGCAGCCGATGCTTTTCGCCGGGCACATGCTCACTTCGAAGAAATCTCAGAATTACGGACTGTTCCTGTACCTATACCTATCGACCCAAACGATTTGAAGCATTTACATGATGTGATGGACTGGGCTGCTACTGCAGTACTGATGCTTGCATATAAGCCTCGTTATGGACGGCGCCAAGTTTTGTGTTTTAGTGAAGCTCTGACGAGAATGGGGCAGTCAAACATTATAGAATTAGCGGAACAAAGCATGGGGTTCGCTGAAATTAACGACGATGAGATTGATAGTATGAGAAAAGAATGGGTAGAAATATTCCGAGCAGCCGGAAAATTTCATCAGGGATATTGGGATTGTGATAGGTGCGCACATCCTTTTAAGGAGCAATATTATATGGATGGTTTTGAGGCTCTTGCATCTTCTGGTCAGGCTCGTGCATCTTTGTTTCTTATGGAATATACTGCAGCAGCAGCTTTTAATCAGATTATCACTCATGCCCCGCCGGAGGCAGCTGAGCCATATGTGGTGCAATATGCTAAATGGATGGAGATAACAGGTAAGGGTTGTTCAACACATTTCTCTGACCGCCTTGAACAATTATCAGAACTTCTGCAGCGGATAGAGTATCTTATATATGAGTTTGCCGAAAATAATGGAATTATCTATGAGCTCACAATGAAGAGGTAAATTATTATATGCGTGTTAAGGTTAGCCGTTCCCCAGAAGATTTTATAAAACTAAAGCGTCCTTGGCAAGGTCTCCTTAAACAGAGCGTTTTATCAACACCGTTTCAGACTATTGAGTTTCAAAAAGAGTGGTGGACTCATTTTGGTAGCGGTGAATTACGTTTAATATGTGTGTATGACAGAGATGATCTTGTAGGTTTGGCTAGTATGTACATTAATCAAAAAGGCGTACTACAATGGGTTGGTGGTGAGGATATAGCCGACTATCATGATGTGATTGTAAGTGAGAAAAATGCTAATGTGGTCAGAGAACTTGTATTTGATTGGCTTTCTGGACCACAGGCAGAGGACTGGCATAGTGCTGATTTGGTGAACATACCCCAATGGAGTAGAAGTGTTTCCCATTGGCAGGAGTTGTCTTTAGCCCAAGGTTGGAAAGTTGAGTCACGTGTAGAAACCGTATGTCCGCAGTTGGCACTACCTGATAAATTTGAATCTTACCTTAGTGTTCTAGGTGGCAAACAACGTCGTGAGATTCGAAGAAAGTTGCGGCGGGCTGATGCTGAAGGTGCTAATGCTGTATTTGTTACAGAGCCTAGCGATCAATATCTTGAAATACAAGAGTTCATTGCCCTTATGGAGTCAAGCAGTAAGGAAAAAGCTGAATTTCTTAGTTCCAAAATGAGAGAAGCATATATTAATATACTCCAGACCATGCAAGATTCGGGTATGCTTCGATTATGTTTCCTTAGATTGGAAGATCGCAATCTGGCCTCTTACGCATATTTTAGTATGGGTGATACTCTGTATCTATATAATTCCGGCTATGATATTAGTCAGTACGCTGCATTATCACCCGGATGGGTGCTGTTAGCTAAGTTGTTTGACTATGCCATAAAAAACGGACACAAGAGATTTGATTTCATGCGTGGCAATGAAGATTACAAATATAAGTTTGGTGGCGAAGATGTTCCACTAATGCGATTAACAATTAACCGCTGAGAATTACTGTTATCATGGTTGTACATTAGAGGTTTAGTAAATTTCTAGCCACACGACGACCTAACTCTATTGCAAAATTAGTGCCTCGGTCCCAAGGATATACTTGGCTCATGCTAGCTAACCATAATCCTTTTATTGGTGTCTGTAGCCCTGGTATTTTTCTTGACAAATTGATGGATGGTACCGGCTGTGCATATGGGCTACGGAATACCCAAGATTGATTTATCCAACTCACATCAAAATCGGGATTGAAGCGTGTTAGTGCCGGTAAGAATTGATTCGCTACCTCTTCGGCTTGCATACTAAAATTCCGGTGATTAGTTTCCAGGTATTGGCCACAATATACAATGTGCTCACCCCCAAAATGTGATGGTGAAACAAAATTAGTGTGTTCTACTAGTGCTAGAAAGGGAAATCCTGCTGTAGCAGGTAAGTTAAACCAATAGTGGTTGGTTAAGCGCTTTTTTAGAGCTAACACTAGAACTAGGGCCCCTATACTTTGTAAATTCTTAAGCTTAACAGCATAGTCTTTTGGAATTCCTGGTGTAATTTGCACTAATTGTCTTGGAGAGCATGTTGCTATACATTGTTCAAAGATATGCTCTGTATCGTTTACCTCTAGTATCAATTTTGAATCGGATACAGTGGTAATGGATTTTACTGTTTGGTTAAGTAGTATTTCTCCACCTTGTTGGCGTACTTTATCTGAAAGCAGATTCAGGAATATTTGGAAGCCGCCCTCGAATGTCCCCAATTGTGCAGTACGTGTGTGTATACGAGCCCACAGCCAAGACATAGGTATATCGTCGGAATATCGTCCAAATTTTGCTTTGAGTAACGGTTCCCACATTGTTCTGTATACGTTTGTGCCTGCCCAACGTTTCATCCAGTCCGCAGCGCTAATCTTCTCCAGATTATGCCAATCTCTTGTGGATCGTAAGTAAAGTGTAGTAATCCCAAAACGAAGTTTATTTATTCCCCATCCTAGACCTGGAAAGCGTAGTGCGGATATAGGTGAGTCTAGTGGATAAAAGTTCCCAAGATGATACATCATTGTATCTGGACGTCGGAAAATTATTTGATCACTGCAATTGAGCTCCCTTGCCAATTTAAGAACATGTTGGTCTGAAGCGAACCAATGATGATAGAAACGCTCCAGAGTCCAGTCCCAAGACTCGACTTTAAATCCGGAAGCCAGTCCGCCAACTTCTGCAGCTCCATCGAAGATTACTACTTTATGTCCTGCCTTAGTGAGGTCATAAGCTGCCGAGAGACCAGCGATGCCTGAACCTATAATTGCTATATTCATCTATGTAATGTGTAAGAGGAATTTAATCAGAAACAATAGTTACCATACTTTTACGACCCTAGTTGTCAGACCATTGTTTCTCAGACTTTACGCTTAGAGCGTATAAGAGGGATTACCAACGAACATAGAGATTGTTTGTTGTGATGCGATTTGTGATTAGACCATTGCTGGACTAGGTAACATGTTGTGAAGCAATCGTTCTAGTGCCATGGTGTGGCTACATACTTTTCGAACTGAAAAAAATTCACAGTCACAATGTAATGTTCCATGGTTACAGGTAACTGTGTGGTCATTGTTATCTCCATCAAACTTTATAGTGAAATCGTCGAAACTAAATCGTTCAGGTTCCTCAGCATATCTCTTGGACTTCTCGATCTTGCCGATCATTCCATAATCCATGAATCTCTCCTATATGTTTGCTGAATCAAAAACACACGCGAAAATCCAGGCTATTACACGTGTGTTTTCATAATTTATGTGGTCGCAGGCACACCTATTATTTACGAGAGCACCTTTCATTGTGCAACCATCCTGTGCATGCATTGTAGTATATATCTAGAGCCATAATTAGTCAATATATAGTGCAGCTAGGTCAATTTAAATGCTCGGAAATACTAATCCAACCTTTTTGTTTGTAATACAGATACGCTATGATTTCACGCATAACAGCCTGGCTGCGGTCTAGGTTGCTCTTGGTAGGATATATAGACCAATTTGTGTTAGTAGTGGGGGTTGATGTGTGGGGTGCTACAGATGGTATAGCATCGAGATTTTGTGTTTGGAATGTAGCTAGTGCGCGCCTCATATGAGTGTGTGAAGTTACCAATATAAAGCTATTTATATCTTTTCTAAGGAGCAGCTTTGCAACATTTACAGCTTGCTCGTAGGTATTCTGGGAATTCGGTTCCATTAATATCAGGTTATCTGCCACACCTAACTGCAGTAACTCCTTACGCATTAGTTCGCTTTCGGGAATGGATAGTGCCAATGAATCTCCTATTCCCCCAGAAAGGACAATTGGAATTTTTGGCAGCATGTTACGCAGCCGGAGCGCTTCTAGGGATCGGTATGCTGTCTGGGTGGATATAGTATGAATTGCATGTGTGTTGTTGCTTACTGTGTGTCCGCCGCCACTAAGTACCACTATTGCATCTATATCTCTTGTTGCTGAGCTATTAGTTATAGGTGTGAAATCTTGACGCAGCAATGATTCTAGCCAGGCGGCACCAAAATATGTGCTCATAAGCCAGTAAGCACATAAAGTAGATGTTAGCCAAATACGGCTCAATGTACGTGAGTGATGACCACCATAAAGTAGTATTACGCCAATCATGATTAATACTAATAAAAATGGTAGCGATCCTGGAATTAATAAATCATACATTTCAATTACTCCAACAACATATGTCCTTAGTCTGTGTCGTAAATACTCGTTATCTCAGGTTTAGTTTCTAGTAGACGCCAAAGGTACCAACTAGCTGCTGTACGGAATGGTCTCCAAGGTTCGGCAATTTGCAACATGGTTTTTGAGTCTGGCAAATTTTCCAAACCACATAGTTTCTGTATTCCTTTGCGTATCCCTAAATCACCTATTGGAAGTATGTCTGGATGGTTAAGTGAAAACATTAGAAATATGTTTGCGGTCCAGTCTCCAATACCTTTAACTTTAGTTAATATGTGTGTAATTTCATCAGGACTCATGTGTCTGAATCTGTGTGGACGAATATGACCCTGAATGTATTGATCTGAAAGCTCGTGGATGGTGGTTGCCTTTTGCAGAGATACACCTGCTGATTGTATCTCTGCTATAGATAATTGTCGTACTTTGTTTGGTGTTGGAAAGCGACTAGTTGGGTATAGTTGTAGAAACCTTTTGTAGATGCTAGCAGCGGCTTTGCCTGATAACTGCTGATTTATGATAGTTTGCACTAGTGATTCAAAAGAATTGCGGGTGCGCTGGAGTTTTGGTGGTCCGTAAATTTTGATCAAATCATTGAATCGTGGATCAACCTTGCGCAGATGATGGGTCGCCTCTTTACTGTTCATATAAGGAACGAGCATGTGGTTAGTTGATAGTACCTCTTATTAATAAATATTCTTTCCGATATTAGTCCTGCTATGGTGTCTTTGCAGATGTGTAATAGTAGTAGTTGACTCTAAGTGATCGAATCGATTATAACATCTTGGTTTCGGCACTGCTCCATCATTATAGAGCAACCGGATGGTACAATTTGTTCGATGGGAAAGTTATGTCAAGCGATTGACGTAGGCACAATTGATTATGCAGATGCATGCGCATTGCAATCTTCTCTGGCTTCTGAGCTTGCGGCTGGTAATCGTTCTGACTGTATACTGTTATTACAACACCCCCATACTTACACATTAGGAAAAACAGCAAAGTACGAGCATTTGCTTTACACTGAGGAACAACTAACCCATTATGGTATTGTCGTTTATGAATCTAATCGTGGCGGTGGTATTACTTATCATGGGCCTGGACAGTTAGTTGGATACCCAATATTGGATTTAGGAAGTCTTTGTATGGATGGTTCACAAACATTTACTTCAGATTATATAAACTACATTCGTAAAATAGAGGTTATGCTAATCAATATCCTGCGTAGCTATGGACTTGATTCAGTACAATTACCTGGATTGACAGGAGTATGGGTAGAGTCCCGTATTTTCTCAAAACGACAAGGCACCTTATGTAACAGTGCTGAATTACCAAGTAAGATTGGCTCAATCGGTGTTAGAGTAGATAAAAATGGAATTAGCCAACATGGATTTGCCCTCAATGTAGATACTCAAACTTGTTATTTTGAAGGTATAGTGCCTTGTGGTCTTGAAGGTTATGGAATTGTCTCTATGGCAGAGATACTAGCAGACGTACCTACGATAGAAGATGTGCAAAATACTGTAATTTGC
>DCAJ01000075.1:90363-91014 GCA_002311455.1 Anaerolineales bacterium UBA1136
CGAATTTGGCCGAATGTTTGATAGGGAAATGATGTTGGCAGACAGACCTTTATGTAACTTATATGAGAATGGGAATTAATATGTCAACTGATTTAACAAATCTTGAACCGATAACTAAAAAGTTGGTCAGGCGACCACCATGGATAAAAGTTAGAGCTCCAGGAGGTGAAAGATACCAGCAACTGATTGGTTTGATGCGTTCTAAAAACTTACATACAGTATGTGAAGAGGCTCAATGCCCCAATATTGGGGAGTGTTGGGGTTCCGGAACGGCAACTTTTATGATGATGGGGAAGATATGTACGCGCTCTTGCGGTTTTTGTGATGTTACAACCGGTCGTCCTGGTATGTTGGATTGGGATGAGCCTCGTCGTATTGCTGCAGCAGTGAAACAAATGAATCTAGAACATGCTGTTATAACCAGTGTAAATCGGGATGAGCGTGATGATGGAGGGGCACCTTTATTCGCCATGGTTATACGAGAAATTCGTTTACAGCATCCGGGATGTTCAGTGGAAGTTCTAATACCTGACTTCAAGGGCTCTATGTCAGCATTGCAGACAGTTATGCAGGCCCGCCCAGAGATACTTAATCATAATGTGGAGACTGTACCAAGGCTGTTTAAGAAAGTGCAGCCACAAGATAACTTTG
>DCAJ01000075.1:91061-98682 GCA_002311455.1 Anaerolineales bacterium UBA1136
CAAGATAACTTTGAATGGGCAAAAATGGTCCTGAGTAATGCTCGTACAATAGATTCGGATGTTCTTACCAAAAGTGGCATAATGGTAGGCTTGGGTGAGTCAATAGAGGAAATCAAGCAAATCATTTCTGATATTCGAAGCTGGGGAGTAAACATTCTTACTGTTGGTCAATATTTACAACCTTCTCGGAATCACTTGCCAATTGAACGTTATTATACGATGGACGAGTTTGATGAGATCAGATCATACGCTGAAGAAGATCTAGGATTTGATTGGGTGGAATGCGCTCCTTTAGTCCGATCAAGTTACCACGCTGAGCGTCAGGTGCGCGTGCTGAGCAAATTGTATAGGCAGTTACATAAACAGTGAATTAGAACAGGATCTCTTCATCGTAGGGCGATGGTGATGCGTCGTCTTCAGGAGAAGCAATGCGATCGCGAAACTCCACATAGCGGACCATTTCATCCATGTCGAAAACGATATGAGGTCTTGTTAAGTAATTGCCTGACTTAGCGAATTCCTCTGGAATGCCTGCCATGGCAATAGACCCATCTGATTTGAACTGCCAAAGGAAATCATAGTCATCCAGCATTTCAATGTCATATAATTGGACACAGAATTGCTTGGTCATGTCATGTAGGGAAGAGGCGCGTTAACCCCACGCCTTTTTGCCACAATCCTCGCAGTCGAGCACGTTGATCTCTCCGGCATAGAGTCTGTCTTTTAAATCCGGATCTATCGCGATGTTAAGCGAAGACCATACCATGGTCTCTTGCATGTTCCCACACTGTGGGCACTGCAGGTCATGCGGGCTCATTTGAGTCATCGGTTTCCTTCTTTATGCTCAGCCTTTATCTAGTATTTTGATGTCTTTTATCACTCAAAACCTAGTTCAGATTGGTCTCCTACATTAAAAGTCCTAAATCGTCCCGTTACTTGTACATCACGCCCAATTAGAGATTGTGTAAGCATAGTGTCTTCAATTTGTGCATCTTGCTCAACAATAGAATCCCTTATGATTGAGGATGTAATGGTGCAATTTGCACCAATGGTGGCATGAGGCCCTATTATTGAGTTGTTTATTCTTGCATCAATGTGAATATTTACCGGTGGTACTATTATAAATTTGTCAGTTTGCACTTGTGAACTATTGTCATGTCCGTGCTCAAGGAGGTATTTGTTTGTCTCTAGTAGACTTTCTGGTTTACCGCAATCTGCCCAGACTTTTACTTCATTTGTTTGCATTTGCATACCTTCGTCTAATAGTATTTGCATAGCATCTGCTAGATAGTACTCTCCCTTGGTTTGCATATTACTGCTAATTTGTTTCTCAATTGCACTCATTAGCATTTGGCTGTCTCTAAGATAATAAAACCCTACAACTGCCAAATTATTATTAATAGAATCCGGCTTTTCAATTATTTGAGTTACATTTCCATTATCATCTTTTATAACCACCCCGAAACGTCTCGGATCCTTCACCTGTTTTACCCAGGCGATTGCTTCATCTGTTCCGGCATTGATTTTAGTTAGATCGGTTTCTACGATTGTGTCAGCAAAGCCTATCAACATTGGTCCACTCACGAAATCTTTTGCTAGAAGGATAGCTGGAGACTGTCCATTAAGCCTTTTCTGTTCCAAGAATCGCGTGTTGGTGCTAGGGTATGTTGTACTAACATAGCCCTGAATTTGGTCGCCCATGTAACCAGTAATAAAGATAAATTCATCTACCTCCACATCTTTGAACATGTTAAGTATATGGCCAAGCACAGGGGTTCCTGCAACGTTCATCAATGGCTTAGGTTTGCTATAAGTGTGAGGTCTTAATCTACTACCAAAACCAGCTAAAGGGATAATAATTTTCATATTAATGCTCCAATCCGGGAGTGTGTTTGTGCCAATCTGTAGCTTGTTGATATATGTGGGCTACAGTCAACAATTGTTGCTCTCCACATGCGGGACCAAGCAGTTGTACTCCTATAGGTAGTCCGCTTTGGTCAAATCCGCAGGGTAGTGAGATTCCTGGTATTCCAGCAAGATTACCTGATAATGTGAACACATCTGAGAGATACATTTGCAATGGGTCTTCCATCTTTTCTCCTAGTTTGAATGCTGTTGTAGGTGTTACTGGCCCCACAATTATGTTCACTTCAGAGAAGGCTTTTGCGAAGTCCTTTTGTACCAATGTGCGCACCTTCTGTGCGTTTAGATAATAATCCTCGTAATAGCCGGCAGTCAGAGCATAGGTGCCTAACATGATACGTCGTTTGACCTCTTTACCAAAACCCTTACTCCTAGTGTTAATGTAAGTTTCCCACAAATTGTTACCAGTGCAGCGCTGCCCAAATCGTATGCCATCGTAGCGAGCAAGATTTGCAGATGCCTCAGCATTTGCTATTAGATAATATGCTTCAAGCGCATGTTTCGTGTGTGGCAACTGCACAGGCACAATTTCTGCACCTAGGTGATTTAGCATCTTAATAGCATCTTTTACTGAATTTTCTACTTCGGGCTGTAATGAACCCATTATCTGCTCGTTCTCAACTCCTACGCGAATCCCCTTTAGATTATCTGAACTTGAAAGCATCTCAAGATAGTCGGGTGGTTGCTCCTGTATGGTAGTAGAATCTTTGGGGTCTGGACCTGATATGGTTTGCAATAATATAGCTGCGTCCTCCACAGTCCGGGTGAGTGTTCCGATTTGATCAAGTGATGAGCCAAATGCTATTAGACCGGATCTGGATACACGCCCGTATGTTGGTTTAAGTCCTACAACACCACACATTGCTGCTGGTTGTCGTACGCTTCCACCTGTGTCTGTTCCCAGTGCTCCATAAGTCATTCCAGCAGAAACGGCAGCTGCACTTCCACCAGATGAGCCTCCCGGCACACGCTCTAGATTCCATGGATTGTGTGTTGGGCCAAAAGCGGAATTTTCGGTAGAGGAACCCATTGCAAACTCATCAGTGTTTGTTTTTCCCAAAAATATTGCACCGGCATCTCGTAGACGTTCACTCGCAGTGGAATCGTATGGTGGTACAAAGTCTTTAAGCATTGTTGACCCGGCGGAAGTAACAATGTCAGATACACATATGACATCTTTTATTGCCAATGGAACTCCATTTAATGGTGATGGCTTTTGCTTAGATTTTCCATTTATCCAGTTCTGCCAAGCAATGTCAGCATTGGTTGCTTGCTGCATGGCTAAATCAGAACTTATTGTTACAAAAGCGTTTATTCGCGGCTCAGATGAATCAATGCGATTAAGGCACGCCTCGGTTAATTCAACACTGGTGGCATCACCTGTGCTAAGCAAACTAGATACCATGGCCAAGGATTGGTAAGTTAGATCCACAGCAAATATTCTCTGCTAAGACTAATGTAAGTCACTGTATCAACTTTCTCCTAATACAGGAGGTACGCTAAAACACTCTTTATCAATTTCAGCAGCATTGCTTAGTAGCTGCTCAAGTGGAAGAGATTCGTGCACTTCGTCCGGTCTCAAAATAGTGTGCAGAGGTAGTGTGCTATCGGTTAGTTTGACATCAGAGACGTCTACTTTGTCAATTTGATTCATATAGTCCAATATTTCAGAGAGGTCCTTGCTAAATGACTCTAGCTCTATTTCTGTTAAATGTAGACGGGCAAGTTCCGCAATACGTACTATGTCATTAGTGGAGATAGTTGAGACCATAAGTTTGTGCCTTTAATTCTAGATACGGGACGCAGCTATACTGCGATTATTCTACCATCTATTTTATTACAACATTGGTGTGCAAAATTAAGTTCTCTGTATGAATCTGTCTATTTCATCAAGAGTAGGTAGACCATCTCTTGCTCCAGCCTTTGTGCATGACAACGCTGCTGCCGCTGATCCAAATAGACACGCTTTTTTGAGAGACCAACCTAGAGCAATATGAGTGTATAAGAAGGTGGCATGATATGCATCTCCTGCTCCTATAGAGTCCACAATATTTATAGGGAATGCATCTATTTCGATGGTTGTTTTCTGGGCTACTACGATAGAACCGGCGGACCCGCGAGTAATCAATAAGGTGATTTCAGGGTATTTGTGCAAAACTGCAGAGATGGCCGTAGGTAAGTCAGAATAATTGCTCCACATGAGAAAATTTTCTTCGTCGGCAAACAGATAGTCTGACAAATGTAGCATCTTATTGATATTTCTAGCATGCTCTGGGATATTTACACGTTCAGGAGCCATTTGCAGATCATATGCTATTGGCAGACCCAAGGCTTTTACCCGCTTGGAAACATCAATAGCGGTGTTGGCTGGATCCATGTCAGTGAAGAATATTCTAGCAGATTTCAAAAGACTATTTGGAATCTCCTCTGATTTGATCTGTAAATCAGAAGGCAAATTTATTACTAGACCGGCCCGTTTCAAATCAGAAGTTACCATCAATATAGTTAGTTGTGACAATGTATTGTTTCTTCGATAAATGTATTCAACATTGACCCCTGCTACTCTTAATTGCTCAACCATTTTGTCACCGATACTATCACTACCAGTAGCAGCAAGTAAGGCTACCTGTCCTCCCAATCGAGCTACAGCATGCGCTAAATTTCCGCTCATGCCACCACCAGTCCACAGTTGATCGTCCGTGTGGATTCCATCACTTGCTCCTGGATATCGATCAACCCGGGACAGTAACTCAAGAGTTGTACAGCCTAATGCAATTAAGTCAAATTGTTGTGATGATGGCATACTCTAATGTGTTAAATCTAACGATCAAACCAGCCTTCTAGCATGCTGGTGTAAATTATCTTTTGTAGAAAGTCCATGGGACCACGCTCTGGTGGCCTATCAGGGTTACGATTCTTTGATATAGCAGTAAAATACGCGAACAGTTGTAGAGGAATCCAGGCAACTAGAGGCCCAAACATTTCATTGTGGTCAGGCACCGTATAATACTTAGCCTCCAATTCCGACCATAGCTCCCGATCTTGTGCAGGACCAATGACAACAATCTGGCCTCCATTGCTTATTACATGTTGGCTTACTAATCTATCACGCTCTCCTACATCTCCTGGTCGTGTTATTATGAACACAGGGTCATCTTCTTGTAGTGATAGAGCATGGAGATGAGCATACTCCTCTAGATTAGTAGATTCAGCACGACTCTGACTAGTCTCCTTCATTTTGGCGGCTGCCAGTTGTGCTGTCGCCCAGTTAGGTCCAGACCCAATGAAAGTATATGTAGGCGCTTTACACAGATTTTGAGCCAATTGTTCCATTTGGGACTCCATTTTTAGCGATTCGCTAATGGCTTTAGGTATGTCGGAGTAAAGTTCTTGTCTGAGCATACTAACGGCTTGAGCAGAGCAGGCATTTCGAGCTTCAGCGATATGTAGTACTAGTGCATATAGATTGGCCAGTGCGGTGGTAGTCTGCTTAGTTGGAAATGAATCTGACCATCCTGCCTGGGTATGGATTACTTCATCAGT
Organism: Anaerolineales bacterium UBA1136; assembly: GCA_002311455.1. Lineage (GTDB taxonomy): Bacteria > Chloroflexota > Anaerolineae > Anaerolineales > UBA11657 > UBA11657. Next base: position 96,528 of record DCAJ01000075.1, read on the forward strand.
TTCATCTGTTATGGGGCTAGGATTTAGATTGGTTAGCGAGAATCTTGGAGCGCCTTTTATTGCTGCTAATCTAGCCGCATCAATTACTTTAACAGTTTTACCTGATGAGGATATAAGAATTACTAAAGTGCGTTCATCGATTAGATTGTGACGATAACTGGCAAACTCTGCTGCTTCTATTGACTCAGCTGGTAATTGTGCCCATTGTTCAAATGCGTATGTGGCTCCGATGCCAAGCATATATGGGTCTCCGCACCCAACCATAATTACGCGTTCAATTTGTTTTGAATAACGTCCTGCAATTTCCTTGAGGTTTTTGTCCGCATATTTTAAGCTCTCGGAAATTTTGTTTGGCTGCTCACGTATTTCTTTGATAAATTGGTACTCATTGTTCATAAGATATTGTTCCTGATGTTAATGATTCTCCTTATATTTGTGAATCTATAAATAAATGACTTCAATGATCGGTCTACTATCTATGTTTAGAAGGAGTTTACAATGTCATTGCGTAATACGCAAAATGTTACATATAAATATACTGATAAAACCATGCTAAAAACTATCCTTTTAAACTAGATTTATTTCAATCTTAGTTCTCCGCTATAAATCTCAGACTTCTTCCCGTTGTGGAGTTGTATTAGCAGAGCTCCATTTGGTGCAAGTCCTAAAGCAATGCCTTCTATTACATTATTGCCGGAATTGACTACTGCTACATGTTGACCTTTCCAGAGCATGCGCTCCTCCCATTTCTCTATGATAGAGCTTTGTCCCAACTGACTGTATAGTATTCCAACATTGTGCACTAATTGTTGAAGGAGATTCACCCTATCAACGTTATGTCCGATTATGTTTGCTAAAAAGGATACTGGATAGGAAGAGTTTGTAATTTCGTACGGTCCAGAATTGACATTTATACCTATACCCAATATAAGCCACTCAGGCACCTCTATGTTGTAGCTTGTCTCCACCAATACTCCAGCTATCTTTGTTTGGTTAATCCAGATGTCATTAGGCCACTTAAGTTTTGGAGAGACATTGCATGAATATTCAATTGCGTATGCTGTTGCTAAACTCCCAAGAATGGAAATGTGGCTAATCTGAGTTTTTGAAAGCTTAGACCTTAATACTAAACTAACTGCTAAACTACTTCCCTTAGGTGTGGACCAGCGACGATTGAAACGGCCACGTCCTGCGGTTTGCTCGTCGGCTACTACGAGCGTACCTTCGGGTGCCCCATTTGATGCCAGGATTTTAGCCTCATTATTTGTAGACCCAATAGAATCGTAAAAATAGAGTGGATGGCCGAACTTTTCTCTATCTAGCGATTCAGAAATTGTGGCCTGCGAAAAAACTTTCCGGTTCATGCTTATATTCTAAACGCCTATTTCCTTCCGTCAACTGTACGAACCTGGCAAAATCTTACAAAATGAAGGCACTGTGGGCACCTTGGCGTATGGATTATCTTCTTGGGGAAATTTAGATAATCAATTATTCAATTCTGGTTATTTCGGGGCGTAGCGCAGTCTGGTAGCGTACTTGACTGGGGGTCAAGTGGTCGCAAGTTCAAATCTTGCCGTCCCGACCATTAAAGTTTTGGTTCTTGAACGCCATCATTTGGCTTAAGTGAGTCTGTAGCTTTTGCCTCTCGATGACTGATGTATATTGTTGACATGAATATTATCAATCCCCCAACCCAAGTCCAAGTTCCAGGAATTTCTGAAAAAATCATCCACCCTAAAAGAGCCATAATCGGAAGTTTTATAAATTCAATTGGCTCTAGGCTAGTAATGTCAGCCATCGAGTAGGATTTAGTCCATGAGAAATGCGCCAGCGTGCCTACAATTGCTATTCCCCAAAGGTATAGCCAAGTTTCAAAACTTGGCCACTCCCAAACCGGAATAGCTGGTATAAAAGTAATTGGAATAAGGATTATTACCATCCACGTAACGATTGCTTGAGGCGTGTCAGTGAGAGTCTGTTTTTTGACTATTAGGGCATTAAGTGAGTGAGCTAAAACGCCAATAATTGCAAGCATTATTCCAAATGAAAAACTATTGACCCCAGGCTGAACAATTATAAGCATTCCAATAATACCAATAATAATGGCAGCGATTCTTCGAGCCTTAATGATTTCACCTAAAAAAATAGTAGCCCC
>DCAJ01000075.1:98818-104268 GCA_002311455.1 Anaerolineales bacterium UBA1136
TCTCATAAAAAATAACTTAGTATTATTCATTTTTATTGCAACTAGGCCAGTAGATTTTAATATTGGCAGCATTACAATAAAAGCTAATAGGTTTCGGAAAAAAACAACTTCAAAAACATGTAAGTTTTCTGCTGCTTTTCTAATAAAAATATTCATGATTGAAAAAAGAACTATAGACAAAATATATAAAATTATTGTTTTAGTTTGAGAGCTTTGCAATTTAAAAAATCGAATTATCTGGAGTTCATTAAGTAGTTTTTTTATCAATTGAAAGTCTCTTTTTTAGATAATTAAACTATACCTTATTAAGACTTAATTTGACCCAATCTAATTAGTTTAAATCTTTAGTAATATATAATAACCCACTATGAAAAATGAGTCAGACGGAAAGGTGTTATTTAACGAAGAGTGCAGTATCTGTAACTTCGAAATTAAACACTACATAAAGCGATCTCAGCTTCAATATGAAAACTGCAGTCAAAAGGGCGATAAATACCTAAAGGCACTCTATGTTGAATTCCCAAATGGAAGTGAGATTAAAGGAGTTGATGCTTTTATATACGTCTGGAGTAATACTAAAGGTTATGGGTGGCTTGCCAAACTGGTCAGTCTTCCAGATCATGTACACATGCATGTGTTACCTAGCTGGTCTGGTGATACTAATTTTATGACTAGTATTGCTGAGACACGTGTTCTACCTGAAGAAATCGACGTAACATATCGCAGGCTCCAGGAAATAATAGGACAGATTCTTGATGAAAAGCGAATTGGGCAGACAGGGATATGAGATTACCTTTGGTATTGCGTCTCGAACAATTTGCGAATTTCGTAATTATTTTTCCCTAATGCAGCACTTATAGCTAGATCATGTGCTACTTCAATTTCAGATAAGGACTTGTTGGAGCTACAAAGGTGCCAAGTGACATCTAGCTTATTGATATATATTGAGATGGATTGCCACACATCTAGATTTTTTACTATATCGCCTGATTTTGTTTTCCAATCTTGTATTTGCCATGTTGAAATCCACTGGCTAGCCCCTTGATACACGTATTTAGATGTAGTGTAGATATCCACGCCTTTAGAAGGTTTTGCTTCCTTCAGTGCTTGTGCTGCAGATAAGAGTTGCAACCTATTAGCTGTAGTTGTTTTCTCTTGTCCTGAAAGTACTTTTACTTTTTTATCTTGTAGCAACAATACTGCCCATCCTCCTGGGCCTTTAGGGCTTATACAAGAAGCACCTGTAAATGCACGAAGTTCACTAACTATGTTTTTTTGTGTAACTCTTTTTATAGCTGCTCGCGCTAAAGTATCAACATGTTCATTAAGAGGGTTTCCCACGTGTCCTTTTACCCACTTCCAATGTACTTTATGAGGTTTCATTGCACTAACTAGTTTTAACCAAAGGTCCTGGTTTGCCACAGGTCTTTTCTTACTGGTCCGCCATCCTCGTGCTTGCCATAGAGGCATCCATTCAGTAATTCCTTTCTGTATATACTCTGAATCAGTGTGCAATTCTACTTCGCAAGATGATTTGAGATGAAGTAATGCTTCGATGGTTGCTCGAAGCTCCATGCGGTTATTGGTAGTATTTTCTTCACTACCATGGATTTCTTTTCTGTGTGAGCCAAATAGGAGTATTGCCGCCCATCCTCCTAGTCCGGGGTTAGGGTCGCAGGCACCGTCAGTATATATTATTATGGTCCTATTTGTACCAGTGTTAGGCGACATTATTGGATATCTTTTTGTTTGTTTCTATATGAAAATAGTTGCATAGCCCAAGCTACCTTTCGTTAGCATAGTTTATAAATCCTAGCGATTCGTCAGTGGCAGATACCATTATCACGCTCAGGGTTTTGCCGTTGGTCATCTCTTGTATATCGTATACTTTCACTAAATCAGCAAAACGTACATCTTGAGGACTAAGATTGGCGAGTAAGTTTGGAGAATTTCTAAATATTGATTCGTGGAAATAACCCTCGCCTTGTGTTAGGCTAATTGCCAGTGGATATATATTAGCTTCCACTAGATCCTGAAAAAAATGAGTTCCGTATGATGGTTCACTAGTCTTGGCTCCACTATCCGGTACTATCTCAATTAGCATTCTAGTATTGTGTACATCTGCATAAGTTACTTTCACACCTAAGTCTGGATTACTACTTCCCCATCGATAGGGTCCTATTAGAACGAATTGCTCTCTCTGAAGTGCTTGGTTAAGCCTGCCAATCACTCGGGCGATATTGGTTTTTTTGGCCGGGTCTTTAATAGAGTCGTACGAGCTAAGCGGTACAAGCACTACGTATCTTATTCTATCTACTTGTGCATCTCGGACAATACCGCGAGTCTTAAACATGATTGCGGATTGATCGATATCTTGGGGTATGGTGGTAGGTAAATTTTCGTTACGAAGACTTTGTGGTCGACATTGCACCAGGCATATTGATACTTTTGGCTTTTTGTCTTCATAGGTGATTTTGGTGGTGAATTCTACATCCACTGCTGTCTGATAATTCTTAGATATATGTCTTAGTATGTGCTTCAACTGTGACACAAAATTGGTTTGTTCTAGTATTTGGTCGAAAGTTAACACAAGGCTTTTGGGATCAATGTTTGGATTTGTTGCTATTAGTTTGCTGAGGTAGTCGTTGGTGACCTGTACAGCTAGCAATCTTAACCACTTGAGTTTGCCATTAAGTATTTTTGTTATAGGTTGAGTCTCAAGACGATTGGTTTTTAAGTTAATGACATCAATTTTTTTCTGAGAGTAATGTTGTATGGCGCTAACTCCAGACTCTGGACGAATGTTAGGATGGCTTAGTGCTACCATGCGTGTGTAGTCAGATGTTTGGTCGACTGCACGGGTTCCAAGGCCACATACCATCCGGACTAGCCCTTCTTCTGGATCGATGCGAGGTGTCCATCGGTATTGGTTCTTACTGAAAGCAACTCCAGCAATCGGTGGATAAAACCAGTCCCCATACTTATCACCTTCTACTACTTGGATTAGTATGGCCATGCGTTCATCGTAATCTAATAGCTCCATTTTCTTTCGGTAGAGTAGTGCATCTGGACTATAAACACTTGCGTATATTTTTGAAATTGCCTTAGATAGTGAATCTAAATTATCCGAGCTACTAGCTTGGTTTGCACAGAAATAGCTTTCATATTTTCCTGCGAAAGAGGTGCCATATGAGTCTTCTAACAAGCTGGATGACCTTACTATTATAGGTTGTCCTTTATGTCTTTGAAGTAAGGTGTGTAGTTCTTGGGTTATGTCACCGGGAAGCGACCCATCATCAAAACTGTTCCTGATGCTAGGATATAGTTCCCTGATCTCATCCACTGGTCTGTATTTTTGATTCATAACCCATGTTAGGTTGTTTGTATCTTTGAATTGATCAAAGACATCTGTAGCAACAAAATACGATTCAGGTGTACGTATCTCACTAGCTAGTTGGCTGTCGCTTTGCATCATTTTCCTGGCTAGTTCAATACCAGCTGCTTTACCACCTATTTTTCCTGTACCGTATCGTCTGTCAAGTATGTCGAACAAATCTTGGATTGTGAACCATTTTCTAGCAGTTCCTACGAACTCCAATCTATCACTGACAATGGTTTTGATTGCTACTACTATTATTTCTTGTAGGTGGTGAGAAAACACCTTCCGTTCTTCATGTTTTAGGGACTCTATTTGTTTACCATGATTCATTAATAGGTCTAAAGGAGCCATTTCGGGGTTGTAGTTTATGCCAGCTACTGTACGTTCTTGCCCAGAACGGTTCTTGATAAGTATATTCACGATATTATCGAACAAATACATTGGTAAATTGTGGGCGAAGTAAAATTCGGTAAGATAATCCCGCACATGACTTGTACGTATTTTCCATATTTCGGCTGGCTCTTTCGTGAGAGATTTATTCTGTCCGTCTAATTCTTGTGATTTAATGGATCTATGACGCACCTCTCTGTCCATCTGTTCAGGAGTTATTATTCCTCTACGAAATATTTCCTCCAGCATTTTATTCCGAATATCTTTGCCAAGAATGGGATATTGTCTAATTCTCAGTTGAAGGCGAACTATCTTAGGTAAGCTAGTGAGGTCGAGAGTCATATCGACATTAATGTGACTACAGTGGCGATTCTGCTAGATGTTCCTTTAGCCAAGCAATATTTTGTACTGGTGTTGGGTCAATTTCATATGCTATGGCTAAATAGAAGCTGACGTAGTCTCCATAATGTACCATAGATAGCATTTGTGCCATACGAGATTCACCCTGAGCAGTTACAGAATCTGTGTTGTATCCGGCACCCAAAAAGAGTTGACGAGTGAGATCAATGCGATACTGGTTGCGAGGATGTGCAGCAGGTGAGTCCATAAACAACACAAATGCCTTGTCAATAAATGACTCGGGTCTTTCTAGACCAACTATTGAATTGTGATTCATTTCAGGTAGTTCTTCATATTGAGCCCATGCTTTGCTGTTTTCGGCAATCTGTCCGCGCAAGCGCCGTGCCACAGGTGATAGAGGTTCGGCCGCAAATACTAAGACAAGTCTCTCAAGCATCTGTCCAGCTAGTCGCTTTGCTGGGTTAGTGGCTAAGGGTGATTGTTTGCCGAACTGACTGTTCTGCTTACTTAAAATGTCTTGTGTTTCTTCTATATCACCAATAAAATCTCGTGCTAAGCCTACACGATGTAATAATGCTAACGGAAGGATCAGCGAGTAACCTAATGCTGCTCGCGGTTGGCTGTTATAATCAAAAATCCATGATGACCCACCTCCTGCTTGAGTCATTTCGGTAATCTGTCCGCCTGTGGAAATGCTAACAATTTGAGCACCCTTTTGTTGTGCTGATGAAAGTGCACTTAGGGTTTCCTCTGTATTTCCTGAATAAGATAAAGCTACTACGAGACTGTTTGGCCCGACAAAGTATGGTATTTCGTAATCGCGGTTAGATAATATTGGTACTGGACATTCGCGCGCTATTAGAGTTTGCAGTAGCGACCCTCCGATAGCAGAACCTCCCATCCCTAGAATAACTATGTTGGAAACATTGCTAATATCCGGTATTGGCAATTCCAGTCCATGGTTCCATGCCTTTGTGATTTGGTCTGGTAGTGAATTAATATGCTCGAGCATATTATCAGAGTCCAGGCGCTCAATTTGTGTTGCATCAAGCATCAGTGGTGCCTCCAAGGATCCCTAGAGATAACTTACAGGTTGGTTAACCCGTAGATACTATTGGTAGATACATATTAGAGTTAGATTTCCAAGAATAAGTTATACATTTTTATTTATGAGTCGTATTGTTAGACCCTTCTAATGTTGATATTTGCTGTTTCAATTTACTAAAACGTTTGAAGAGGTAGATGCAATAACTACCACCTATAACAGCCAGCATTGTCAAGCCTAGAATTAAATAAGAAGAAGTGTCGGCTGGCGAATCTA
>DCAJ01000050.1 GCA_002311455.1 Anaerolineales bacterium UBA1136
GTGCGACAGCTAGGCACACTGATAAAAACATTGCAGATGTATGGGCGCGTCCAGGTTTCAGAGGTGGCAATTCTGCAATATACATGAATTTGAGCAATGTTGGCGACGACGCAGAATATCTTGTTGGTGCAGGCACAGAAATATGTACAACAGTAGAAATACATCAGATAAGGATGCAAGGAGATGTAATGACTATACTTCCTGTTAGTGATGATATAGAATTGTTGCCGGGCCAAATGGTTAGTTTTGAGCCTGGCGGTTTGCATTTTATGAAGATCGATATTGATGCAAATTTAGCTCCTGAAAGCCATTTTCAGATGGAAGTAAGATTCCGGTTATCAGGTCCCGTATTAGTAAATGTGATTGTTTCTGAAACATGAATGTATTGTTACAGATAATCTAATTTGTCATCAGCATGCACTATAATTAGACGATTTGTCAATAATATTGACTATATGCTCCGGAAAATATGCTAATACGATTAAACCCTAAGATAGTCTTAACTTTGCTGTCAACCACGATAGCAGGATGTAGTTTATTAACCTCTGAGCCATACATATTCAATGGAATGGAGTTTGAAGATCCAGTAAAGGCGCCAAATTTTGCACTCAATGACCAGAATCAGCGTTTGGTCACTTTGGCGGATTTGCGTGGCAAGGTAGTACTTATGTTTTTTGGTTTTACTAATTGTCCAGATGCTTGTCCAGCGACTTTGGGTACATGGAAGCAGGTTTACGAATTGTTGGGAGATGATGCGTCTAAGGTCGAGTTCATCATGATTACAGTCGATCCTGAGCGTGACACTCCAGAGGTGTTGAAAATGAATCTCGCTTTGTTTAATCCAGCCTTTATAGGATTGCATGGATCAGTTGAAGAGATACAAGGTGTGGCTAGCGACTACAACATTTACTTCGAAAAAGCGGATAGTGGTTCTGCAGTTGGGTATTTAGTTGATCATAGTAGTTTGAGTTATGTGATTGACACTGAAGGTTATCTGGTGTTGGGTCATCGATCATATGAGGCCTCATCGATGGACATGGTGTCTGATATAAAAGAAATTCTTGCTAGGCCGTCTGGTGTGTTTGATGCTAATGGAAAAATGATGTTATTATGCGAATCGGGTTGTATGTTCAATTTACCGGTAACACAGCAATGAAACTACATTATCTTGTTCTAAGCGTTGGAGTGAGTGCCACTATTCTGTTTTCAGGTTGCACTACCAGTGATGAAGTAAGATTAGTGGAAAGTGATGTTGAGGTGGAAATGCATGCTAGTAATCCAGATGATGTGGTGCTGGCTGCAGGTCAGCCGCAGTTTGTAGAATTTTTTTCATTTTACTGAACCACTTGCCAGTCTATGGCTCCCGTCGTGCACGGGTTAGAACAGAAGTATTCAAGTCAAATTGAGTTTATATATCTAGATGCTGTTGACAGTTCGACTCGCGAATTGAGAAGTAGACTTAATTACAGGTCGTATCCTACATTCATTTTGTTAGATGGTGAAGGAAATGAGGTGAAGCGATGGGTTGGTAGAGTGGAACAGAGTGATTTCATTGTCGTGCTAGATGGTATGCTAGCACGGAGACCAGTTTCGTAGGCAAGATAATAGTTGGCGAACAATAATCATTCACGACTGTCCCATACATGCTCTGTGAATCCTTCTCTCTTGTTCTCTGAGCGCGCCATAATAAATAGCGCATCTGACAAACGATTTAGGTAGGCTATTGTGAGGTTTCCAATTGTTGCTGTATGAGATAGAGTGATGACATTGCGCTCTGCGCGACGGCAGATGGCGCGCGCCATATGTAATTTAGCAGCACTTTGAGATCCACCAGGATGAGCGAAATTCTTTAGTGGACCCACATCTGAATAAATCTTAGCAATCATATCATTTAGTTGAGTTACATGTTTATCTTCTATATGTGGTTGTGAATCCATACCATTTATCTGATCTTTTAGATCAAGGTCTGATCCCAAATGGAACAAAGTGTTTTGTATCGAGTGAAGACTGGTCTTCAAGTAATCTGGTAATCCTTTGCTAGTGAGAACTAATCCAATTGCAGAATTCAGTTCGTCTAATGTTCCGAATGCTGTAATCAATGGCGCGTCTTTGTAAACACGTTTACCCTGGATGGTAGAGGTAGTGCCATCATCGCCTGTGCGAGTATCTGGTTTGCTTATTCTTGGCATTTTATTGTATTAATCTAATCCGGTTGTTATTGTTATAAAGTATCATGGATAGTGACAAAGGGCAATCCATTTTCTGAATGGGTTATAACCTCTACTGGGGTATCATATGCTTTACTTAAATTTTCGGGAGTATACACATCAGCTGGTGATCCGTAGGACTGAATTTTGCCATTGGCTATCAGTGCTACTGAGTCCGCACATTTTGCAGCTTGATTGATATTGTGCATGGTTAACAATATGGCAATATTCTTAGTGGTAGCGAGCGATTTTATTAATCTAAGTATGGATGCCTGGTGCTTCAGATCTAGATGTGCTGTGGGTTCGTCTAGTAAAAGCACATCAGGTTCTTGTGCTAAGGAACGTGCAATTAAAACCCGTTGACGTTCTCCTCCGGATAGATCGCCAACAAATCTATCTTTCAGGTTTTCTAGATTGGTGTGCTGCAATGCTTGGGTCACAGTGGCATGATCATTGCCAGTTTCTTTTTTCCAGAGGGGAAGGTAGGGTGTACGGCCTAACAGTACTATTTCGTATACTGTGAAATTGTCTGGTAGAAGTGCATGTTGTGGTACAACTGCTATGCGGCGCGCCCTTTCGAGCGCAGATAAGCTGAGTAAGTCTATTTGGTCTAGACAAACTGTACCTTGGGAAACGGGTACTACACCAGTTATAGCTCGTATTAAAGTGGATTTGCCCGCACCATTCGGTCCAAGTAGTGCAACTATTTCTGCTCTGCTTAGGGTGAGGCTAAGGTTCTTGATTACTGCCTGTTTGTCATAACTAACAGACAGATCTGAGATTGTTAATGTGCGCATATCAGAATACTGACCGTTTTAGTTTTCGTAACAGGAATATAAAAAAAGGGGTGCCAGTTAATGCTGTTATTATACCGACCGGCAATTCTCGTGGTGCCATTAGGTTTCTTGCTGCCAAATCTGATAGCACTAGGAATGATGCACCTCCGAGTATACAAAAGGGAAGTAAGCGTCGATAATCAGGTCCTGCAAACATTCGTAGTACATGTGGAACTATTAATCCTACAAAGCCTATGAGACCTCCGAATGCAACTGCAGAAGCCGTCATCAATGTCGCTGCTGCTACCAGAAGCAGTTTCAAGCGTTCTACATTTATTCCAAGCTGTTGTGCTTGTTCTTCTCCGAGTTGGAAAACATTCAGTGCTCGTGCATTAAGGTATATCAAAAGACTTCCAATCATAATATAAGGAAGCATCACTTGTACTGTACTCCAGCCACCACCTAAATATGCTCCGAGCATCCAGTTGAATGCCCTCTGTAGTCCATCTGGACGCCTTAGCATCAATAGGGTGGTGGCTGCAGTTGCAAATGAGCCAATAGCTATCCCGGCAAGTAACATTGTTGTTACTGGTGTGGTTGGCCCTACACGCGCTGCTACGACCACTATTCCAGCTGTTATTATTCCTCCTGCGAATGCAGCTATAGTGATGGTGCTGAGACCTAATGGGTTAGAATGTAGATTCATTGTGATCGCTATGGTTGCACCTAAACCGGCTCCAGATGCAACACCTACAAGATATGGGTCAGCAAGCGGGTTTCTAAATAATCCCTGGTAGGTTGCACCGGCTGTGGCAAGCGCAGCTCCAGTTAAGGCCATGAGTGCTACTCGAGGCATGCGAATATCAAACAGTATTGTTGAATACTTGCTTGTATCCTCAACAGTAAAATCTATTATGGAAAGACGGTCCAATATTAGGCCAACTATTGTTCTAGGAGGGATTTGAACAGATCCAATAGCAATACCTAGCACTATTGCTATAATTAGAATAACAACAAGCAAAAGTGCTGCCGGAATAGGTGTTTTCATAAATTTTCCAGTGTTTACTGTATTCACTCAGACTTTATGATAGTCGCTAGAATCTCTAGACCATCAACTATTCGTGGACCAGGTCGGCTGACAAGGTCATCGTCAAATTCATATATTTGCCCTGTTTTCACCGCTTTAAGTGTTTCCCAACCGGGTCGTTCTACAACCGTATATTTGGTTTGCCCGCCATATTTACTTGACCCAAGCACAATTATGTCTGGATCTTGATCTATTAGTTGTTCAAGACTTATCTGCCAGTATAGGTCATTGCTGATTGATCCGATATTACTACCTCCAGCTGTAGTTATAAGCATATCTATAAATGAACCAGCACCTGGTGTCCATGGTTTAGAAGGTTCACTTGCGTCGATTTCATAGAACACAGACGGTGTTTTTGAATATGCTGATGCGTTCTCTTGGACCATTTTTACCCGTGATTTCATTTCTTCGACCAAATTGGTTGCGTTATCAGTGTAGCCAGTTATAGAACCTACATTGATGATGTCATTATAAATATCATCTAGGTCAGATGCGATACTAGTGGTGAATACGGTGAGACCAAGATTCTCTAGCGCTGTTACGTCCTCGGGGCTAGTAATTCCAGCTGCGAGGACTAAATCCGGCTCCAAATTTACTATTACTTCTGTGTTTACTTTAGGGTACAAACTACCTATACTTTCTATTAGTAAAGCGTCCGGCGGATAATCGGAATATTCATCACGTCCTACTAGATTTGTGTTGGCATCTATAGCAAACACTATTTCTGTATTGGATGCTGCTAAACTGACGATTTTCTTGGGTGAGGCTATTGTTGTAATTTCTCTTCCCAGACTATCAGTTATAGTGACCTCTTTGGGGGAAGTAGTATTTAGATGTAGAAATCCCTCTATGTTCTGACAGCTGGACATAGTCAACAGGGTCAAGATTGTAGATAGGATACTAATAAATTTGCTTGATTTAGTATATGATTTTGGTACTATTGTTGTGAAAAGCATAAACAAACCCTTTCATCCGTCAAGGCGAAGGATTGTAGCATATGCTCCAATTATGTTTGAACTCCCTTTGCCTCGAGGGATGTATAAACGCAATAATAGGTGGGCGGCCTGGCTTACTAGATTAGTATGTCAATCTAGATTACAGTTGCGGGTCAGCGCCGGACTTACACCGGCTTCGCCTTTATGCCCTCCCATCCGGGGGTGAGGCACCTATACTGCTTACTCTAATATTTGATTTGTAGTATTTTACACTAATATTGTAGTAGTGCAAATATTTCAAATTTTACGTTACAGCATGTCCTTGGAGGATCTTTCTAGATGTTCTAGGAATTCTGATCTAGTAAGTCGATTTTCAAGAAAATTGCGTCTCATTGCACTAGTTACCATGCGGGCACTTGCTTTTTTAACACCCCTCATCATGCTGCATAGATGCAAGCCTTCCACTACTACCGCTACTCCCAAAGGGTCGAGAGCTGTTTCTAGAAAATCGGCTATTTGACTAGTGAGACGCTCCTGTAATTGCAGTCTGTGGGAGAACATGTCTACTATCCGTGGAATCTTACTTAGTCCTATGACTTTTCCATTTGGTATGTATGCTACATGTGCTTTCCCAAAAAAAGGCAACATGTGATGTTCGCACATGCTGGTATAGGTAATGTCTTTGACTATAACCATTTCGTTATATGTAACGTCAAATAACGCGTCATTGATCAATTTATCGGGGTCGGTTCGATAACCGTCAAAAATTTCAGTATACATTCTTGAAATTCGGTCAGGAGTTCCTTTTAAGCCTTGCCGGTTAGAGTCTTCACCTATACTACCCAACAATGTCTCGATTGCTTTACTTATGCTATCTTGGTCAATTGGATCGCGAAATAGATTGGATATAGATTTTAGATTGTTTTTAGACATAGTTATTAGTTAGTTTTCCTGGCTTTAGTAGTTGTATGTCGTGACGTGGCTTCATAGACTTAGATGAGTGCTCGAAAGTTTGAGCGATTTCTTCAAGAGTTTGGTTGGTATCTGGATGGATATAGCCTGGGGATATCTCAGCCAGGCACAAGGCCACAAAAGCGCGTTCCAATATTTCATTGTCCGGTATACGTCTTTGACCCAAAGTAATGATTTCATCATTGAATAACATAATATCAATGTCAATAGTTCGTGGGGCAAATGGATTATTTGATTTTTTCCTGCCTAGTACATTTTCAATATGCTTGATACCATCATCATTTAGATTTCTTGCTGTTAGGTTGGTTTCTAATATGACCGCTGCGTTTAGATAATTAGGCTGTTCAATATCACCTACTGCTATGGTCTCCCATACACTGGAAGAAACTAATACCGATCCATAGTCCTCTAGCATATTTACTGCAGCAGGAAGATTTTCCTGTGGACAAATGTTAGATCCTAGAGAAAGGTAAGCTAGATTCATTGTTGCCAAGATGATTTATTGGTGCGTTCTATTGTTATGCCGACCGACTTTGCGAATCGCAGGGCAGTCGGCTTCTGTACGTTGACAGACACACGTTCCACCTGGTGGGAATTTAGACAGATAGTAGCGATTTCCGCTGCCATTTTTTCTATCAAGTAAAATTGCGAATTTTCCACTAACTTTATTATCTCTTTTGTGATAGTGCGATAGTTCGCAGAGTCGGATATGTCATCAGATTGAGCTGCTGGACGACTGTCAACATACAGTATGATATTAATCAGTACGTCCTGACGATTTTCTCGTTCCTCAGGGTTAATACCTATAATAGTTCTTAAATGAAGGTCTGTTATTTCTATGCGATCAGTCGTTGACATTATTGATTTCCACCATATCGTTCTCCACCATCTACAGTTATGTGTTCGCCCGTGATGTAATCTGACTCTATCAGAAAAGTTACTGCCCGTGATACATCTGTGGGTGTGCCCCAGCGTTTTAATAGTGTACCAGAAGCTATCCTGTCCCTTGTTTTTTCAGAATAGTGGTCTGGTGATAGTATCGCCCCTGGTGCTACAGCGTTGACTCTGATGTTAGGAGCAAGATCAACTGCAAGTTGTCTAGTAAGTGCCATTAATGCTGCTTTACCGACCGAGTGAGCAGCATAACCACGTCGAGGGATCCAGGCCATTAGATCAACAATATTTATGATAACACCAGCACCTGAAGCTTGCATTTTTGGTGCAACGGTGTTAGAACAATAAAAGGAACCTTGTATTAGTGTATTAATTACGCGATCCCAATCTTTAGTTGTATTAGCAGGTAATTCGGTTTTTGTAAACAGTGATGCTGAGTTTATTAGGATTTGTATAGGACCAAGAAGGTTTTCCGATTCAGATAACATGGTGGATACCTCCTCAAGATTAGATACGTCTGCTTGTTTAGTTAGAGCACGTACCCCTAGGGTTTCAGCTTCCTCTGCGGTAGCGAGCGCCATATTTTTTGACATATTGTAATTAATTATTACATCTGCTCCTCTTTGGGCTAATTCCATAGTGATTGCTTTACCAACTCTATGTGCCCCACCTGTAATCAGAGCTACTTTACCTTCGATGTTCATGATTTATGCTGGAGTGCGTTCCATATGCGCTCTGGAGTTAATGGCAATTCTCGGACACGTACTCCTACAGCATCATAGATTGCATTGGCTACTGCTGGAGCCACTCCAGTCATAGGTATTTCAGCTACTGCTTTAGCGCCATATGGTCCATTTGGCTCATAGCTGGGCACCAAAATGGATACCAATTCGGGCATTTCATCTGCTTGATATATGCGATAGTCTCCAAAGCGCGTGACTAGAGAATTGCCATTTTCATCGTAAGGCATCTCTTCAGATATTGCATATCCTAAAGCCTGAACCATGCCACCCTCAATCTGGCCCTCTGATGTGATAGGATTAATTGCTGTACCACAATCTACTGCCATTACTAGCTTTATGACGGTCACTTGCCCGGTTTCGGTATCAACTTCTACTTCGGCATATTGCGCTGCAAATGGAGGTGGTGAATATAGCGACATATGCGATGCTGTGGCCATGATTTGTTGCTGATTTTGCGTATGTAGACTATGTAGCGCTATTTCGGATAGACTCGCACTGCTCCCGTTAGTAGCGTATACATATGTATCATGTATTTTCATGTCGTTTGCTGTAGTATCCAGCATTAAAGATGCTCGATTAAATATTTGCTTACGTACATCAAGTGCAGCTTTATGTACCGCTCCGCCAGATATGAAAGTTGTGCTGGACGCATAAGCTCCAGTGTCAAAAGGAGTAAAATCAGTATCTGATGAGTAGACAAGTATGTCTTCTAGTGGTACACCGAGAGTCTCAGCTGCAATTTGCGCCAATACAGTATCGGATCCTGTACCTAGGTCTGTAGCACCTACCAGTAGGTTGAAACTTCCGTCATCGTTTATCTTGATACTTGCCGCACCCATGTCTAGTCCTGGTATAGCTGTTCCATGCATGCAAACTGCTATACCTAATCCTCGACGCACATAGGGCCTATCTTTATTGGTTTTCCAGGTGATATCTTTCTTGCGAGACCATTGAATTTCTTGTGCACCCTCATTTATGCAGTCAGTTAATGCACATGATGTCACTATTTGTGGTTCAATGGCACTATCTTCAATTGCCTCACCTTCTCCTATAGCACCTGTGATTGGTATGGGATCTCCTTCTTGTACTGCATTATGCATTCTAAAATCTACAGGGTCCATGCCCATATCTAGGGCTATTTCATCCATAAGACATTCTAGTGCAAATTCAGCTTGAGGGGCTCCATATCCGCGGTAGGCACCTGGGATGGGTATGTTTGTATACACCACTTCCCCTAAAAACCGCATGTTTGGACAGCGATAGGTTGCTAGTCCACGCATGCCGGATACGCTGCATACTGTAAGTCCATGAGTGCCATAAGCACCGGTATTTTCTACTATATGTAGGTCAAGCGCATTTAACGTTCCATCATTCATTACTCCGGCTCGATAAGTTAGTGTTTGTGGATGCCTAGATCGTGAACTAGTAAATTCTAGCTCCCTGGAGTACTCAAATCGAACTGGTCTACCAGTAGCAAGCGTCAAGTGAGCACATAAGTCCTCAATGAGCATTTCTTGCTTGCCTCCGAAACCTCCACCCAATCTGGGTTTGATTACTCTTATACGTTTAACAGGCAAATTTAGTAGTGGAGCAATCATGCGTCGTACATGAAATGGGACCTGTGTGCTGCTGCGAATAACTAATCTGTCTTCTTCATCCCAATATGTAACCACCACATGGGGTTCTATATGACCTTGTTGCACTTGGTGAACTTTGTATGTGCGCTCAAAAACGTGATCAGAATCTGTAAGTCCTCGTTCCAAATCTCCGATATTTGCCCTTATTTCAGCAGCCAGGTTTCGTTCAGCTGATGCAATTGATACAGCATCAGGCTCATCATGTATTTGCGGGGCACCAGGTTCAAGGGCTTCGTGAGCGTCAAATACAGCTGATAAAATTTCGTAATCTACTTCTATATACTCCAGAGCTTGCAGCGCAATATCAGGTGATTCAGCTGCTACTATAGCTACCCGGTCGCCAACATATCTGACTTTAGAGTCTAGGCTCACCTGATCCCATGGAGGTGGATTAGGATATGATTGACCACCACTTGCGTAAATCACTCTAGGTATATCAGTATATGTAAGCACTGCATGTACGCCAGGAATTGACAGAGCTCGAGCAGTGTCTATGTTTCTTATTCTGGCATGCGCATGTGGGCTAGTCAGAAGTGCTGCATGCAGCATGTTTGGTAATTCAATATCATCCGTAAATACTGGGCGTCCTTTTGCTAGTCTCACCGCGTCCACTTTAGGTTCCGGATGACCGACAACGTCTGTAGTTTCAGTAGTTGTAATTGTGGAGATATCAACACGGGCTTGAGTTAGCACATTTCCTGATGGTTGAAGGGAATCTGGAAAATCTGGTACCTTTGGTTCGTCAGTAAGATAAGTATCAGGTACAGGTATGCCACCTCCGTTTATAGGTGGAGGTTTTTCCCCACGCATTAGTTTGGCTGCTCGTAGTACTGCCTGTACAGGTTTTATATAGCCCGTGCAGCGACATAATACCCCGCTAAGTGCGTCGCGAGCCTGATGCTCAGTGGGGTCATTGTTTTTTTCTAGTAATTCTTTAGTTGCTAGAATCATTGCTGGAGTACAGTATCCGCATTGGATAGCACCCGTGTCGACAAATGCTTCTTGAATTGGATTTAGTTTGTGTCGATGCGTGATGCCTTCCAGGGTTTCAATAGTTTTGCCTTCGATTTGGCCTGATAGCAGGATGCAAGTTGGAGAAAGTTTGCCATCAATTAATACCGAGCATGCTCCACATTCCCCGCTTTCGCACCCATGTTTGACACTCCATAATCTGTTGCGCCGTAGGACAGATAGTAGCGATTCGCTAGAAGCACAATTTAGAGTAGTATCCGTGCCGTTAAGCTTGAACTGTATATCCATTAGTTTGTTGATAAGCCTTTTTGATAGCGCGATTTGTCAAGATAGTGGCTATCTCTATGCGGTATTCTGCACTTCCAAGATAGTCGCTATATTTGGGGTCTGCAGTGTCTCTAACTGCTTTATTGACCGGTTCTGTCATTTTGGAGCTGATTGAATCAGCAATAGATGGTGCTATGATTTCCATGGCGGGTATTCTAATTGGTTGTTCGCTAATGCCAGATACTGCTATATGTATATCAGTGATATTGTCTTCATGTACTTCCAAAGCAACCGCAGAACACACAATGGATTTGTCAAGTGGAGTGCGAGATACTCGTTCCAAACCAGTGTTTACCGACTGTATTGGGATTCGTATTTCAGTTATTATACTTTCAGCATTGAGATCTATAGGTTTTAAAGGTAAATCACATTCATTGTCTGGGTAACAAATGACTGTTGCTTTAAGCACCATTAGAGCTAAGCATAGTTCTGGAGCACTTTTAGCTGACAACAGAGTTCCACCTATATTTGCCAAATTGCGTAATCCTCTGTGGGCAGCTATTTGGGCAGCATATGGCAAGATGCCACTGGCATGTTTCTGCAATGACTTTGAACTGACCATTTCTTGTAGGCTGGTTAGAGAACCGATCCGTATGAAATTGGCTTCATCTGTATCAATGTATGTAAGCCCAATTTGTCTGAGGTCAATTGCAGCTTCCCATGTACGTTCATGTAGTGGAGTTGGATATGTACCCAATAATATTGGCTGGCTATTTATATCCTTTCGTGCCAGAAGTTCAGATGCTTCCTCTATATTACTTGGAATACGATATTCTTTTAAGTTCATAATTGTATTAGGTATGTTGGTAGCGACTTATATTCTAGATTTTAGCATGTTTTATGCATATGCTAGTATTTCGCGTGCAGCATTGTGACCGGGATATCCAGAAACACCACCTCCTGGGTGTGAACCTGAGCCACACATGAATAACCCTTGAATGGGCGTTTTATAATTGCCGTATCCTAAGGTAGGGCGCATTGAGAACAGTTGGTGAGGTGACAGTTCTCCGTGAAAGATGTTTCCTTGTGTCATGCCTAATTTGCGTTCTATGTCTAAAGGTGTCAAGATTTGTTCATGCAGAATTATGTTCCTTAAGTTCGGAACATACTGTTC